>NZ_CEZBFX010000003.1:36981-135757 GCF_982964205.1 Roseofilum sp.
TTCTAAAGATTCCTCTAATGCGGGAGGCTCTAAAGTTTCTTCTGTCTCCCACAATTCTTCTGTCTCTGAACTCGCGAATGGATCTTCTTCTATTTCTACCAATTCTTCTTCTAAAGATTCCTCTAATGCGGGAGGCTCTAAAGTTTCTTCTGTCTCCCACAATTCTTCTGTCTCTGAACTCGCGAATGGATCTTCTTCCATTTCTACCAATTCTTCTTCTAAAGATTCTTCTAATGGGAGAGTCTCTAAAAGTTCTTCTGTCTCTGAACTGGCAAAAGAATCGTCTTCCGTTGCCACCAATTCTTCCACTTCTAAGGATTCTTCTAATACGGGAGTTTCTGACAGCTTTTCTGTTTCCCACAATTGTTCTGTTTCTGAACTCGCGAATGGATCATCTTCCGTTTCCACCAGTTCTTCCGTTTCTAAGGATTCTTCTAATGCAGAACTCTCTGATGTTTCTTCTGTCTCCCACAATTGTTCTGTTTCTAAACTAGCAAATGGATCTTCTTCCATTTCCGCTAATTCTTCTGTTTCTAAAAAATCCTCTAATGCAGGATTCTCTGAAAGTTCTTCTGTTTCTACCAATTCTTCCTTCTCTATGGATACTTCCTCTGAGGTAGGAAAGGGTTCCTCTTGTTCTTGGTCGTGGCTTTCAGTAACTATTTCTTCTAGAATCGCTTCCTCTAAGGATTCTTCAGAAGGGGTTTTATCGGCAGATTCAGTGGGGATTTCTATTGATGCTCCATATTGGGCATCAAATTCTGCCATAATATTATCTTCGTCAGAAAATTCAAAATTCGGTAAGCTTTCTTCGGGGGGTTCAGAACTTTCAACAGAGGATTCTTGCAGGTCGGTTAGCCCTAAATTGCTTGAAGAATCAGCACCCTCGACATCTGCGTCCAATATACCGATGAAATCTTGATCGTTGGATGCAGTAATTTCAGATACTTCCGAGATGGGTAGATCGGCGCTTTCCATTTCTGATGAGACTACATCAATAACTGGAAAAGTTTCTAATTCTGAGTTAGTTAGATTAGCGGATTCTTCTACTGTGTCGTTAGTTTCTGTGCTTAATTCTTGAGTGTTTATGTCAGAATCAAAGGCTGCCATAATTTCATCTTCTTCGGGATCAAAACTGGAGAAAGATGAATCGGTTTCTGATTCTGAAGAATCTAGGTTTGGAGTGGATAAGTCTGTGTTGAGTTCGGGAATTTCGGGAGAGTCTTCAATGGGAATTAAGGGTGGTTCTTCGATCGCCCCAGCATCAATAATTTCTTCGGTTGTTTCTAAATCTGATACAACCGAATCTGAGTAGGTGGCATCAAAGGCACTCATGATCTCCTGTTCTTCATCATCTAGAGGTTCTTCAGATTCGATATCTAGAAGATTACTCTCTTCATTGGACGGTTCTGGCGCGAGTGGCTCTTCGGGTTCAGAGGCTTCTGCGGATGAGGTGATAGCAACGGCGGCGGCTGTAAATCCGGCAGCAGCAGCAATAGTTTCTAGGCTGAGATCGGTTTGTTTTTGGCTCTCTGATGGCGATTCGGGTTCATTTTCCCCAAAAATATCATCCAGGGGGTCTGAGGGGGGTTGGGGCTTAGTTTCCGTGGGCTGGGTATCGAAGGAGTCAAAAAAGTCATCTTCTAGTTCTTCTGATGGAGATGGGGAGGTTTCTGGGTGGCGATCGCCTTTTTCTTGGATAGTTTCCTCTACTGTTTCTGCCACTGGAGGGACTTCTACCTCCCACTCCACTTCTGCGACTTCTTCTAAAGAGGAAGAACTATTCTCTGTGTCTTGAGCCGCCACACTTTCGAGATGAGTAACCACCGTCTTAAACTCTTGCTGTTGCATCTCCGCCCACAAGCCAAAGAGTTTTTGAATACTGTTGAGATTGCGTTTAATAATTTGCCGACTGGAGCGAATCTGATTAATATGGAATTCCCGCAATTCTGTAAATGGCCCATTCCCAACAAAGTGGCTACCGACTTCTGTATCGATTTCACCATCAACGATATTAATTCGGCTATGCATCCGATAACCGGGCTGGGCTTCGGGTTCCTCATCTGGGTTGGCACTATAGGGATCGGCTAAGGATATCCACGTAGTGATTTCCAGTTCTATTGATTCACTTAAGGCGGTTTTCAAAGCCTCAAGGAGTTCCCCAGCTTTAATTGCTTCCCGAAAGTCGTCAGTGGCTGCCATGATGATAGTTCCTCGTTAATCGATGCCGGAAGCCGATACTCGACCCCACTTGAGCAAACCTGAACCTCTGTCTATGCTATCTGAATTTGCACAGGTTTGATACCCTTCTTAGGAATCTATCTGACTCTTGAGTAGGTTAGATGATTTCGAGCTAGAGAGTTGGGCTGCTTGAGCAGAAGAGATTTTCTTCATGCTTGCTGCCAAGATAGCAAAGAGTTGCTCTAGATTATCTAAGTTTTGTTCCAGAATATCGCGGCTTTCGTCTATTTGACTTATGTGAAAGTCTTTGAGATCGGTATAAGGGCCATTACCTACAAAGTGGCTCCCTACTTCGGTATCGATTTTGCCTTCAACAATATTGATGCGAGTCCGCATCCGATAACCCGATGTTGAAGGCTCTGGAGCATTTGAGTGAGTGGGATGAGATTGAGCCGTACGTTCATAGTGAACGCCGTCAGCAACCCAAGTTTTAATATCAAGTTCGATCGCTTCGCTCAGAGCGATTTGTAGAGCATCTTTGATCTTTCCGGCTTTGAGCGCGGCTTTGAAGTCATCACTGGCTGCCATGACTCAATCCCCCTATCGATTTTGTGTCTCTGATTAGGCTTTTTAGCCCGCTTTAGAATAATTATCCGCGATTGAGCATGAATGATCAAGGGGGTTGCTCATTAAGCGGCAGGGAATAGAGGCTCGATCGGGCGATCGCCTTGATGCCTGTCTACTCGGAGGAATTGTCCTGTTTCTGCTTTTTCCACAAAATCGCGATCGCCACCCGCACCGACTTCCCCATCATGGAAAGCCGCATTTCTGGATAAGCCTTCTTTTCCCATTGAATCAAACTCTCTCGAAAGGCTTCATCTTGCTGCGATCGTTGCACAATAGCTGACACAATCACCTTTTTCTGGAGTTGCTCCAGGGCAATCCCTTCCTGTTTCAAATAATTCAATAGCCGCTGGATATTATCCACAAACTGCTCCGGCATTTGTGAAAACAGGATGGACTTAATTTGCTTCGAGGTTTCCTGATACAACTGCTGCTGGCGATCGGCCATCGGCTTAGGAGGAGGGGGGGGTGGCGGACTCTGATTCACAACCGGCCGAGACACCGGTAAATTCGGATGCTTAAGCATAGCCAACAATTGATGGCGACACAACGTAAACCGTTCTTTAACTTCTGGATATAAATTTAGGATTTGTTCAGAAATAATTTTGGCATTGACCACATGATTGGCCAATAATCGCAGCAAATACTGATGATCCATCGGGACATAGGACTCAATCGTTAAGTGCAACTCCAAATTTTCCTGTTGCAACTCTGCCAAAGTGAGGATCAAAACCTCCCAATTGGGCGGTTCACTAAACAAAACTTCAATCGTGGTGCTACTTTCTTGATATTCTTGACCCAGTTCTCCCGGCTCAAAGTTGCGATCCACTGGATAGCGACTGGCTGGACTTTTGGTTGTAAAATTAAACCGTCTCCACAAAAAATGACAACTAACCTTCGATAAATCAACGCCCTCAATTTTCCAATTTTGGATACAAGCACCGTTTAAATTTGCACCATCTAAAATCGTCCGGATTAATCGAGTTTCTAGTAACAACGTATCCGTCATATCGGTTTCACCCAAATTGGCATCGCTCAAATAAGAACCACTTAAATCCGCCCTTCTGAGATTAGAGCCGCGTAAATTAGCATGACTCAAATTACCCTGTAATAAATAAACATCTTCTAAATTAGTACGCAATAAATGGGCATTCTTGAAACTTGTTTTCAGCAAATAAGCTCCCGCTAAATCTGCCCGACTCAAATCGGCTTGATCCAAAATGGCATCACTTAAATCCGCCCCCGTCAGAATCACCCGATGTAAATCTGCTCCTGTTAAATTAGTCGATCGCAAACAACAGTTGAGTAAATTCGCCTCCGTTAAATTCACCTCAACTAAAATGGCATTGCGTAAATTCGCCTCCTCTAAGTGACTCTCCCGTAAATTCGCCCCCGTTAAATTTGCCCCCGTTAAATTCGCATAACGAAGATTCGCTTCCATTAACTCAGTTTTACTTAAATTGACACTCGTCATTTTTGCCCGCTCTAGATTAATTTGATCTAGGGTGGAATTTTGTAAATCTGCGCTCGTTAAATCTGCTTCTGTGAGGATTGCCCAATTGAGTTCTGCCTCCTGCATTCGAGATAACCGTAAATCTGCCTTCGTTAAATTAGCACCACTACAATTACAACCCTTTAACTGACTACTGGTTAAAACGGCATTACTTAAATCAGCATGTCGAAAACAAGCACCTGTAAGATTAGCTTCATTAAGGGATATCCAAGTTAAATTGGCTCCGGTTAAATCTGCTCCAGTCAAATCAATTTGACGCAGATTCATGCCACTGAGGTTAGCTCCACTGAGATCTACATGGGCAAAATCCCGTTCTCCTTGTCGATAGCGATTGAGTAGCTCTTGTGTTTCCATGAAAACTGGTGATGAGTTCCCTGAACTGGAGTAAAATCGGGTTAAAATTGACCGGAGCTTTTACTCCAATCCCCCTTAGTGTACTTTCAACCGGTTTACCATAGGAGGAAATTAGAACCCAATTGGATCAGTCTCTTAAGGTAACCATTGGGGATAGAAGCCTTTTAAGGGAAGAACTTCAGGCTTAATTTGAGGGTCTTCCATCAGTTTTTGAGCATCGATAATCGGTAATATCCAAAGATTACTGTTATTGCTCTGTGAGTTATCTGGGGTAGGCGGAGGGGGTTCTTCCAGGATATCAGCTTGATTATGATCGAATAGAAGAGCGACTCCATCAGGGGATAAACTCATCTCGATGTCCCGTTGATTCGGTAGACCAATTAAGGGAATTTGCTCAGTAGTTTCTAGATTAATGGCAGTAATATAGGGCAGTTCTTGGTAGAGTTCTCCAGGTAACAGTTTGGAGAGTAGACAGTAGAGCGTGGTTTGGGTCGGATCAAATTCGCATTCTCGAATTGAGCCATTGGTTTTGAGCAGTTCTTTTTCAGTTCCTTGGTTGGTAATTAGATAGAGCGATCGCGTATAGTCGGGATTAAATTTGATCATTGTAGCGGCTGAACCATCTGGCGCAAAACTGAGAACTTGACCAAATTTGGGCAGAAAGTTTAAGGGTTGGTTTGTCGATTCAGATTGATCCGGATAGAGGGGAAGCAGAGCAACTCCTTCTCCTTGGAGCAGGGCAATCGCCTGGGAATCGGGAGTAATTACAAACTCTCCTCCCGGTTGATTTTCAAGGGGATAGGGGTCTCCTTTTTCTGGAATTAGCCATAGTCCAAAGTCGCTCGGATCTTCACGATTCACCCGTTGTACGACAATGGTTTTACCGTCAGGAGACAGATCAAAGGCCAGGTTTTGATGGGTTTCGTTGTCTAAAACTTCATCCACAATACCAGCATTTTCCTCGGATTTTAAGCCCGTAGTGGTTGTGTAGAGTTTTTGCTCAATAATTTCATCTGCCGCTTCTTCCGTATCTCGGGCGGAAAATAGGATGCGATGGCGATCGGGATAAGGCTTAAAGTCCATCACAACCAGATTAGGAGGAGTGAGAATCTCTAGATGATTCTGGGTCAGGTTATACAGAATTAAGCGCCCAGACTCTTCATTTTCATTGCCAATATAGACAAACACGCGATCGCGAGTTCTAAATTCACCAACAAAGGGTTGAATTATAGTTCCTTTTCTAACATCAGAATATTGATCTTTTGCCCCTTCAATTTGTATCTTGAATTGAGTGCCATAGGGCGCAGGCTTATTTAACGTATAAGCCATTCGCCGACCAGCCCAACTCGTTTTACCTGATAAAGACGGTTCGATTTTAAGATTATTCTCTACACTTTCCCGATCCATGGGATGGCTAAATTGCAGAATAAATGCCTTGTCTTTTGCTGTAATGACTCGATCGTTCCAGGTGAAAGCTCTTACTCTAGGAGCCGCATTGCTGCCTGTAATAATCAAAAGCAACATGACGACACAAAGAACGCTGACCACACTGACTACAACTCGATCGAGCGGTTGCCAATCCTTGACTTTAGGCTGGATTTTATCGGCGTAAAAATCCATTAAATAGTTGGGAAGATTCATTCTTTAATCAATTTCTTAATTAATAGTTATAAGGATTTTTGGGTTCTGGAATTGGCTGCACCTCCTGAGCCACAATCACCAACTTGCGGTTATCATTCAAAACTTCAGTCGCCATTGCTCCCTTAATTTCTACCCAACTATCTTGAGCATAGGTCTCGCGAGATTCTGGAAATTTGACTGGTAAACCAATAGGATAAGCATCTGCCGCGCAACACGTAATAATAAATCGAGACACTAATCCATATTCGGGCGGAAAATCTGGAGGATGAATCACAAATCCACTCACCTGCACGTTTTGCCCTGTATAGGCATCGGGTTCAGGATACACATTCAATGTTCTCACCCATTCCACCAAAGATCTATCCTCTGGTTTAGTCACATTTGTAAATGACTGAGGTGTAATTTCAGTAATCGGGATAAAATCATTAACTCCCCGCTTCAAAGCCGTTTCTGAAGTAAACGCTTGAGGTCTAACGGTTAGACCCACAATGGCGGTAAATAATAACAGATAGCAGCTTAAGCTCTGGGGTAATAAGCTCACATGCTCTCTCACATTGGCGGCATTTCGAGGACGCTCAACCAAACTTTTTTGGTAATGCTTCCACAGTTGCCATCCCTTCACTCCACTGAGTCCAAGTAAACATGCTCCAGCAATAATGATCAGCCAATGGTAGGCTGGGTGAATCAGTAAATTCAATTCTCCACTGATCCATAATTTAATTAATAAAAATCCCCATAATCCGGTGGTGACCACATCTAAGGTGGGAAGCCAACGCTGAGGCAAACGGAATTGATTCATCATTCTTGAAAATTAATCAACCATGTGATATAGAAAGGTCAACACAAAAGTTAACTGGGCTGCTAAAACCAATAAATAGATAATCGCCCTGGGTTTGAACATCGATAACATCAAGCCTACACTTTTGATATCAATCATCGGCCCAAAGACCAGAAAAGCTAATAATGAAGCGCTGGTAAATGTGGAGGCAAAGGAGAGGGCAAAAAAGGCATCAACGGTAGAACAAATCGAGACCACTGCCCCTAAAATCATCATGGCAACAATTGAGGTGACAGGGCCGGTACCGACCGCTAGGATGAGATCGCGAGGCATTCCTACTTGAATCAAAGCGGCGATCGCACTGCCAATCACCAATACTCCCCCCAGCTCCCGTAATTCCTGTAGGGCATTATCCATAAACAAGCGCCAGCGATAAGACCAAGGCTGTTTAACTAAATCCTGGGATAATTGGGTCATTTCCCAACTCGATTCATCCAGCTTTAGCCGTTTGCCTTGCTCGCCAATAATATAGGTTCCTGATGTCAAGAGGGACAAGGATTCATCTTTCTGTTCATCCCAGTCAGAATCTTTAAGATCGCAAGCCGGCATTAAGCGCACCATACCCGGCTGCAACAAAGGGCGTAAATCTGCTTGTGAACTGAAGATCCAAGCAATTCCTGTCGCAATGAGCAATGAAAAGATGACCCGAAATACGACCAATTCCGGTTGGTCTCGAAAGGCTGTCCAAGTTGACCAAATCACCACCGGATTAATGGTTGGTGCAGCCAGCAAAAAGCCCACTGCCACTGAAGGGGGAAATCCCTGAAGCAAGAACCGGCGAGCAACGGGTACGTTACCACATTCACACACCGGAAACAGAAAGCCAATCGCACTTCCTGCTAGCGCTCCGAGTAAGGGTTGTTTGGGAATCAATTGTAGCAGTTTGCGCTCATCGATAAAAAACAGGAGCGCACTAGAGAGGATGACTCCCAGTAAGAGAAAAGGAAAAGCTTCAACAATGAGGCTTAAAAAAATCGTAAAGGCAGTTTTGAACTGAGTCATTGGGTTCAAAGGTTCAAATGGGTGAAGAGCGCTCCTTCAGGATCAAATGGGAGGAAAGGGTTTGCCCAGTTATTGTATCTGAAAATTCTTCATAGAATATCAAACCCCTGTCGATCCTTTCTCCAATGAGTTCCTGCATCCGGTTCGGTGAGGTTATGGTTTTGTGCTTTTTTCTCCAGGTCGTGATGTGGGAGTCTTGCCATTACCATTATGACCGTTACGACCATTATGACCGTTATGGCCGTTATGACCATTACTATAAGAGTGATAACTTCCCTTATAACCATTGAGGATAGGTTCAGAGTCAGCCTCTTTATTGAGTTCAGCCGTTTCGACGATCGGAGGTGGAGGTAGGGGCTGAATATTCATTTCTTCTGCATTAATGACAACGCCCAATAAACGGTAGTCTTCCGAATCTTCTAGGAGGTCAATTTTGTCGGCTAAATCGTTGCTGACGGTATAACCGGCACGGGTGACGAGGATTATGCCATCGGTATAGCGCTCTAGAATTAGAGGATCGTTACAGAGGTTGAGGGCAGAAGCATCAACGACGACGAAGTCAAACCGTTTACGGGCATCTTCGAGGAGAAGACGCATTTCTGCTGATTCCACTACAGCGGCTGCATATTCATAGGGGCCAAAACTGGGAACCATGTAGAGGTTTTCAATGTTGGGAACCAGGCGAATACAGTCACTAATTTGGCTATAGTAGCGCAGGGGTTCAAGGGTGGAGTTGGAATCGGGAACGATTTTTAGGGTTTCGGCATTGGACGGGTTGCGTAAGTCGGCTTCGATGAGGAGGGTACGTTTTCCGGCTCTGGCGGAGGCGATCGCCAAATTATAGGCGGTCACACTTTTTCCTTCCTGGCGATCGCAACTGGTAACTAGCACTACTTTCGGTTTTTCTTCCACTTGCCGCAGGGTAGAGCGGAACCGTTCATAACTATCCAAATAGGGAGAATGGCGAGAGAGCATCATGGGAACCTCTCCCCCAGAACCATCCCACTCTTCCACGAAGGGTAAAATCCCCAAAATTTGCACTTCGCGCTCGGTGACAAAGGCTTGAATATCTTCCAGCGTTTGCATAGTGCTGGCTAAAACCATACCCAAACCAAAGATGGCTCCTGCACCCAAAATCATACCCCCGACTGCCCCTGCCGGTAGGAGCAGCATAATGGGTAAAGGGGCTGGAGGGGTAATCTTTTCGCCTAGTCTGGGAGGTTGGGCAATATTTAAATTGCCCACGGTTTCCGCTTCAGCCGTTTGAGCATCAATCAGTTTGGCTTGAATCGTGTCATAAAACTGTTTGGTCAAGACCACCTGTTGTTCTAATCTTGCCCGTTCTGCTTGCGTGTTGGGCAACCCAGCATATTCCTCGATTAATTCTGTGGCAATAGTTTTAGCCACTGCTAATTCTTTTTCTAAGGTTTCTTTCTGGGTTTTGAGTCCGACCAATTCTTGGGCGATCGCCTGCCTAGCCGGATCGAGGCTACTATCCTTACGAATTTGCTCACCACTTCTCAATGGTGCCGCCAATCCATCCCCTCCGACTACCTCAGTCGCTCGCACCGTTAACAAATTTTCTGTTGATGCCAATTGTCGCCTTAACTCAATCATTTGTGGATTATCCGGGCGCAGGGTTTGACTGAGCAATAATTCTTGAGACTCTAACTCATAGAGCTGAGTGCGCAACCGGCCAATAATCGGATCGGCACTTAAGGCGGCTGAAGCATAGGCTTGATCGGGATTTAAACCCAACTGCTGTTGCAGACTCGCCATTTGGGTTGTCACAGTCTGAATTTGCAATTCTAACTGTCGCTGCTGCTGCTCATTTTGCGTAATTAATCCGGGAAGTTGAGTCCGTTTTATTTCAGCAAACTCCGTTTGCCGAATAAACACTTCTAGCTCATTTTCCGCCTTGCGTAGCTCTTCTACCACCTTCGGTAAGCGCTCATTTAGGGTTTCAATAATCGCTCGCAAGCGACTGGTATTAAGGCGACGGCTTTGCTGAATTACTTCCTGCACTAACAATTCAGTGATTTGTTTACCCTGAGACTTATTATCCCAGGTCACATATACATATAAAAAGGATGGGGTTTTCCTGTTATATCTAATTGAAGATCCTTTCCGTAAATCCCTAGGGTCAATCTGGATTTTAGGAGACTCGGAAACCGTTTGTAAGACCTCATTCGTTAGGAGTAACTCTTGGGCATTTTCTTCAAGCTGTTCACTTTGGGCCTGGATAGCTGTTCCGGTTTCCGAAATCGTTATGGGAGGAGTGGTAATTTGCAAGACGGATTGAAATCGATAACTGGGAAGCCCTTGTGGGGGTTGAAGCACCGCAAATCCTCCACCCCCAAGTGCCCCTATCATCAGGCCAATGGGAATAGTTAACCAATATTTTCCAAAGGCGATTTTATATTTTTTGATCAGCGGTGAAGTCATGGTTCTATCCAGGCTACTTACAAATACAAGTCCCTCATGTCTACTTTAACCTAAGCTAGCTTGAAGAAAAGGGATTTACTGGCTGGGAGAGGGTGATGGGGCTGGTGCGGGCGCTGGGGCTGGTGCAGGTGATGGGGCTGGAGTAGGTGATGGTGTAGTCCCGGGTGTGGGTGTAGGAGTCGTTCCAGGTGTGGGTGTGGGAGTAGGAGTGGGGGCAGGAGAGGGAGACGGATTATTCAGGTTGGTATCAACTGTAAAGACATCGGTGACGTTATCTCGGAATTGTCGCCAAAACAGAAGAAAGGTGAGGACATCTTGAAACGGTCGGGTAATTCGAGTTAGAGTTACGCTCAGTCTCGATAATAAGTTACGATTGACTACGATAATGTCATTATCTAGCAAGCGAATATTTTGGGAAACATCTCCTAATATGACACTGCGAGCATTAATAACTTTGGTGACCACTCGTCCCTGTTCTTGGTCAAAGCGAATTAACCCTACTTTACTCAATTTAGCATCTTCAAAATTGGGCCCGATCGCCGTAATCGCATCAGCAAAAGTACTGCCATTCGGTAATGTAATTGACCCCACATTATTGGTGGTATAGCGCACGACATCAATAGCAATCGTCGGTTGGGATAAATTGGATTCTGCCGCTAACTGATGATCGTAGTCAATATCATTAAAATCAATTTTAGGCACAATAATGATATCGCCATCTTCAAGCCGCAGGTCTTGGATTCGCTGCCCATATTTAAGGGGAGTGAGTAAATCGACAGAAGCTTCTAGGACTGAACCATCTAGCAAAGTTCGACGAATAATAATGTTACGCAGGTCAGCCGACTGAGTAGATCCTCCAGCCGCTACCAGAGCATCAGCCACTAAAGGAAGGGGAGCAGAAGGCAGAGGATAGGTTCCTGGTCGCAAGACTTCACCGGTAATAATTGCTTCAACGGGTCTACGATTGCCTAGAGTAACCAAGACATCCGGTTCAATCACAAATTGATTTAAGCCAAAGCGTAATTTCTCCTCGACTTCTTCTAGGGTTAAGCCTTTGAGGGTTAATCGTCCCATTAAGGGGACAATAATATTCCCTTCTAAATCCAGTAGAGCTTGAAAATTCAGATCGGGAAAATTGGTCACATTAACTGTAATTGAATCTCCAGAGCCTAGGCGATACACATCAAATTCTGGAGGGGGAGCCGTGGGGAATTGATTATCGAGTTCCAGAATTTCCCCTTGGTTTCTCAATCTCTCTCGTGCGTCTTCGAGGAGTTGATCGACAGAAGCTGGTTGATCCACATCAATAGAGGGGAGTTGTCCGTTAGCCTGAGAAGGCAAAAACAACCCCACACCTAATGTCAGACTAATGGTAAGGTTAAAATGCCGTGAGGGAGCCATAGGAAGTTTATTCTACAGGGGCTTGACTAAAGACGGTTTCCATTAGAGTGGTTTGGATCGTTTGTACCAAGGAATGGGTGATTTTCTCTGCTTCTTCTATATCTCCTAGGGCTTCAATGGGAATCATTAGACAAACGGCCATCCAAGGAGCGCGATCGCCTTGGGTTTGGGCTAGGCGATCGGCTATAAACCAATTGACTGGCGCTGGATCTCCCCCATTGGGCCAAGCGTACCATTGCACCAGAGCATAGGTTTGTGTAGGATTCCAGCCGCGAAAAAACCGCGATCGCACTCTCCCCCCTTGACCAGACTCTGTATCGACTTCCCACGTCTTCATTTGATAAGAATCAGTTTTCCAGTCCCTGAAAACCTGTTGCACAAACCCATTCACATCCACCCATTCCACTCTGGGTTGGTCTAGGTCTGAATTTTGAATTAAAAACAACAGAATGACTGGTTCTTCCCAGTTGCCTTGAAGTTGTTGATAAGACCATTTATGACCTCCTAAACCGAGTTCTCTCTGCTCAAGGGTTTCCCAACCTGAGAGGGTTAATCCGTTTTTACGGACTTGTCGCAACTGTTTTAAGGCCACTACTTTGGGAGGAGCCTGCCATTGCCACGATCCGTTGAAGTATCCCGGAATCGTACCTATGGCTAAAATGACCACCATAAAGCCAAGCAATACCCATAGGAGCAAAGACTGTTTTTCCGTTTGAGGAGGCGGCTGATCATTCATCTGAGTTAAGGGGTTCAAGGGTTTCATCAGACTCTTCTAACTCTAAATAGTCGTCGCGATTGATCCAATTCAACAGAAGCACCACCAAACCCAACATCCCTGCGGAGTATAAATCTCCACCCCAACTTTCATGTAACCAATGAAATACTGGGTCGTTGCCTGTGCCATGAAAGTAGGTGAGTAGGCTATTGCGGATAATATTGGCTACCACACTAATAACAATTGACCCGGCTAATAAGGAGATGATTTTACGTCGAGAGGCGATCGCACCCGTCCAGTAAAGAAGCATTAACGCTACATAAAGACTGGTAAAGAGCATTTTCAATCCCGCACAGTGGGGGGCAACTTCTACGAGTCTTCCCCCGGTGGAGAGATAAATCCCGTTTACGGTAACATCCATTCCCACAATACCAGAGAGGATAAATCCTGCCATGGTAGAAATAAAGCTTTGTAAGGGGAGAATATAAGGCTCGATTAAATAAGGGATTTCTGTGGGAGTGGCCAGAGCAACTAAAATGAGGGGAAAAGCTTGTAATTTCAGACCTGGAATACCTTTTAACCACAAACAAATCCCAATGAGCATCAGGGGAAAGGAGAGATTAACAATATCGGGTAGTCCAGTCATGTAGAACACTCCACCGAGTCCGAGGAAAAAGCCACCTAGGGGATGGAAGTCGTCAGGCAGTTGTGTCCATTGCTGGCGTTTTTCCCAGAAGGCAATATAGACGGCAAAGGGTAAGCCAATTAACCCATGGCTAAAGTATTCGTGTTCAATACTGATACTTTTATTCATCCAGCCATCATACCAATGGAAGAGCAAGGGGGCATAGAGAAGGATGAACAGGGCGATAAGAGCATAATTGAGCCAAGATTTGGGTATGGAACTGGGAAAGGAAGATGGTTGAGTCATCGTGTTTTTAGGGAATGTTTTTGAGGGAATAGGGAATGGGGAATACGGGGTTTTATTTAGTTTTTCTTAACTGCTAAGGCGATCGCCTCAACAACTCGCTCGATTTGTTCTAAAGTAATCCCTGGGAACATGGGTAGGGAGAGGATAGACTCGCAGAGTTGTTCGGCTTCAGGAAAGTCTTCCGCATGATAACCTAGATGGGCATAAGCCGGCTGTAGATGGCAGGGAACTGGATAGTGGATACCGGTTTGAATGTTAGCAAGTTTGAGTTCTTCTTGTAGCGTATCTCGGCTCAGGGGACAGCTTTCTAAGAGGCGAATCACATAGAGGTGATAAACATGGCCGGCACCACTGAAGTTGGCGATCGGGACAAGACCGGATGCAGCCAAGGGAGCGAAGAGGCGATCGTATTCTTTTGCAGCTTGGTTGCGCTGTTGGTTCCAGGTGAGCAAGTGGGGTAACTTCACGTTTAGAATAGCGGCCTGGAGGGTATCTAAACGGCTATTAGTTCCCAATTCAGTGTGGTAATATTTGCGCGGCGCCCCGTAATTTCTTAGCGTTTTCATATTGCTCTCCACCTCTGGATCGTTGGTTAAGACCATACCTCCATCTCCAAATGCGCCAAGATTTTTACTTGGATAAAAGCTATAGGCAGCCGCTTTGCCGACAGAACCTGCCGTATACCCTTCTCGATGGGCCAAATGTGCTTGGGCAGCATCTTCAAAGATAAACAAATTATGGGTTTGGGCAAAGTCTAGGAGGGCTTGAGGGGAGACCATTTGACCATAGAGATGAACGGGAAGAATGGCTTTGGTTTTGGGAGTAACTAGCTTTTCGGCTGCTTGTAGATCGATTAGGGCACTGTTTGGATCGCAGTTGGCTAAAATGGGGGTTGCTCCTGAGTGTAGAACACCGATGAGGGTGGCGATGAAGGTGTTGGCTGGTAAGATGATTTCGTCTCCAGGTTGAATGCCACAGGCTTTTAAGCCAAGGGCGATCGCATCGGTTCCACAAGCGACTCCAATACCATACTGAACTCCCGATTTTTGAGCAAATGCGACTTCAAAGTCTTTGACGGCTTGACCCAAGATAAAGTCGCCTTGCCGCAGAACCGCTAACATGGCTTCATCAAACTGGGTTTTCAGAGGTTGGTGTTGGATCGAGAGATCCACAAAGGGAATAGTTGTAGAGGATGGGTTCATTCGCTAATGACGATCGCAAGTTTAATCTTTTCCGAGTTTGGCATTAAGGGATAGAAAGTGGCAAATTACTGGAGTTTGTGATGTGCTGATATCAAAATTTATCGTTTTTGGGAGAGTATTAGATGGACTATAAGACGGCTTGTGAATTTGCGATCGCCCAAGGGTTACCTACTGGCGAAAATCCTGATGCATTTTTACTACGCCTGCAAGCGGGAGAGCCACCCGTTCCGGGGCAAGTTACGTCTTTACTGTTAGCACTCAGTATTATTGCTGAACAATCCCAGGAGCAGCAGTTATTAGAGCGGCGCTTGGTATGTGCCCTGCATCGGTTAGCCATGGAAAGTCGCCAGGCTTTTGTGCAACATAAACAGTCTGGTCTCATTTGGCCGCCCTTGTTAGACCAGGATCTGACCCGAATCGCGATCGCCGTGGGGAAAATTTTCGCCCCCCAGCAGGCGATCGCCCTTCGTCCTGGACAATAATAGCCATTCCTAATTGTTTGTGTGAAATTGATCCTGAAAAATATTTGCCTTTTGTTAACCTGATTTTGACCAAATCTTAGTAAAAATAATGAGAATGTATAGCAGCCTTTAAGCCTTGAATAGACCCCTAGGATATTCCCTTAATGGCAATCTAGATAACTAAATTCCAAAAAATACAGTTTTCTTAAACTTCTGCTATAGTTGAAATAGGCGGTCTCTAAATAGGTGTTAAGAAGAAAATTGAACTATCCTCCCCTGACTGGATACCCCTGGCAAGGCTTGTGGTATCTAGAAATGAAACTCAAGCGTAGACGTAAGTCTGACCCCACGATCTCCTGGGTGGATGGCTGTGAACCCCCTAGTCCGATCTGACCGGTCTGTAACTGTTAGGTTTGCCCTACCCTCAACTGAAGTTGGCAAACTGGGCCGGTCAATCAGCTAAATACAGCGTATTCTGCTTTGCAAACATAAACACCCTAGGCAAACACTTGTAGTATTGATGCTTGGAGCCTTTGAGTCCGTTCCTCATAGCAGAAGTGCTGTAAGTCCTGAACATGACCCCTTGGAAAGAAAAACCCAAGGTAAATGGACAGTGATTTAGCTGCTCAGAAATTGAACCCTAATTAAGCTTTAACGATCTCTAAAAATCCAGGAATACAAACCCAAAGCCAGCTAGAAATGGATTTCTAGACATGGTTTTTGAGGGTATTTTCCCATGATTGCCAAAAACTGGAAGGGATAAAAAAACTCCAAATTAGGGGTTGATTCTTCCTGGGAATTCTCGATGTCTTGCTCAAAGAATGATAGAGAATCGGTATCCCAATCAAGCAGATTAGAAAATAGGAGAATTTATCATGTCTCGCTTACTCAAAAACAAAATTGCACCGGCTCCTTTGCCCACAGAAATTAGTGTAGTCGATCTGATTGATGGCTACTTTACCGCCTACAATTCAGCACGACTGCGGGAAATTTGCCACTTGCTCACCCAGAAAGTCATGCAGCCGGGAGTCACTGTCGGTGTAAGTCTCTCTGGAGCCATGACTCCAGCCGGATTTGGGGTGGGAATTCTAGCACCTCTCATGCAACAAGGCTATATTGATTGGATGATTAGCACGGGAGCTAATTTATATCACGATCTGCATTATGGTTTGGGAATGAGTCTATATGCAGGCAGTCCCTTCTTAGATGATGTGAAATTGCGAGAAGAGGGACATATCCGCATTTATGACATTGTGTTCGACTACGATGTGCTATTAGAAACTGATGCCTTTATCCGCCAAACCTTGAAAGCACCAGAATTCCAAAAACGGATGGGAACGGCTGAATTTCATTATCATTTGGGGCGGTATATCTGGGAAATTGAACAACGTTTAGGTATTGAAAATCCTTGCTTACTCTCCACAGCCTATGAATGTGGCGTTCCTATCTATACCTCTTCTCCTGGGGATAGTTCCATCGGTATGAATGTGGCAGCTTTGGCATTAGAGGGATCGGATCTCATGATTGATCCAGCCATTGATGTTAATGAAACCGCAGCCATTGTCTATGGCGCTCGGAATTCCGGTATTCCCAATGTGATGGGGAGAAGTGCGGCGTTGATGATTGGTGGCGGTTCGCCGAAAAACTTCCTGTTGCAAACTCAACCCCAGATTCATGAGGTTTTGGGTTTAGAAGAACGGGGTCATGATTATTTTATCCAGATTACCGACGCTCGTCCCGATACCGGAGGATTATCGGGAGCAACTCCTTCAGAAGCAGTGAGTTGGGGGAAAGTAGACCCGAACGAATTACCCAATAGTATTGTGTGCTATACCGATAGCACGATCGCCTTACCGTTGATTAGCTCCTATGTGAGTAAAAAATCTACACCCCGTTCCCTGAAACGGCTGTACGATCGCCGTCAGGAATTGTTAGATCGCTTAAAAGCGGACTATCAGGCGCAACCAAAGGCTTCTGGGGTGGCTCAACCGAAAGAAATGAGTGCTGCTGCTCCGGTCGTCACTTATCCGTGCGGCACTCCTATCCGTAAATAACGTCACTATTTGAAGAATAACCTTTTCTTCACCCTAATCCTTCTCTATTTTCTGGAGAAGGATTTTTTTGCTTGATGCCTCGCTTCTGTGACTTTTGCACAGTGCGATCGCTAAAATATTGACTAGAATTAAACGCAAAATTTTTTAGGAATCACTGTGCATTGAGTCCGATGAGAATGTCAATTGTATTGGGTTCAAGATCTTGAATGAGGATAAAATACCATATTTTATCCTCTTGTTTTCGGCATTGAGCTAATATTCAATATTTCTGGGGAAAACGATGTTTCACGATCTCAAGATTAATTCACGAACTCACCATCACGGAAGCGTCCAGAGGTTCGCTGACCATCAGGAGAAATAAGTACACCTTGACCATGGGGAATACCACCGCGTAATTCTCCTTCATATCTTGTACCATCGGAAAAGACACATTGAACATTAGCATCTAATGCTTCATTAAAAAAACGACCTTGACAACGGGTTCCATCCGGACGAATGAGTGCACCTTGACCAAAGGGTTCACCCGCAAAAAATTCTCCTTCATAGCGACTTCGATCGGGATAAACAAACCGTCCTTTGCCTTCAGGCTGACTGCTGGTTACATTGGTACTGAGATTCGTGACTAATCCAAAGGTTCCCTCATAGTATTTTCCATCAGGAAATACAGCGCGGCCATTCTTTAAAATTCCGTTTTCAAAGACTCCTTCTAGACGGGCATCATCAGCTTTAATAAAGACTCCTCGACCGTGGGGTTTACCGTTGAAAAAGCTGCCTTGATAGCGATCTCCTTCTGCATGGACATAAACCCCTTGACCGTTAGGTAATCCTCCCTGAAGTTCCCCCTGATAATTATCTCCATTGGGATAATTACATTTAGCCACCCCATCGGCAATGTCAGGGACGCAAGAGGGAATTAATTCTTCATCTGGAGTACCCAAGGAATCTCCTCCCAATTGGGCGATCGCCCCCTCCATAATCAGTATCACACTTAAACCACTCAAACTTAACGCAGCTAAACAAGAATATCCCCAGGTTTGTAAGGATCTAACCATAAGCTTTAGGCAGGATTGATTAGTGTTCATCAGTACCCCCATAATCTTACTCCCAGTCTAAAATAATAGCGACCAATTGATGAGGCATTATATCTCTGGGGGTAAGGGAGCTGCCCCCACTGGACGGGTCACTTCTTGCCCATTCTCTTCTAAAACGACCACCGGTTCGGCCGGGGTATAGACATCAATATTTTTCACATATACCGAACCGCCGCCGATATAATCCCCTACTCCTACATAACGGGTGTCTTCACCAGGGGATTTCACAATAGCCTTCACCACCTGTCCCACTTGTACCACAGCCGACACTTCCACCGCTCTAGCCGTATTCGGAGGCGGTGGCCCTATTGGCCCTGCTGGGGCAGCAGGTACGGGTTGAAACCTCGGATCTATCCCTAAATTTGGGGGCGGTTCCACTTGTGGCAGTTCTGGTATTGATAGAGGTGCAATTTTAGGAATCGCTGGTGCTACTGCTCCATTACCTGAACCACTACCAGCATTATTAGGAGGTGTAGGAGGTGTAGGAGGTGGAGGCGGTGGGGAATCTTCGACGATGATGGGCGGTATACCCCCTGCTGGTCCGCCATTGTCTGCACCACCATTTTCTGATCCTCCGGTAATAATAATGCCTGGAGGATTAAAAGGATCTTTTTGTCCCGTTGTATTGCTCACGGACTGTACTCGATCTTCAACATTGGTAGATTGTTCCAGAGTCGATTGGGGGGGAGGTGGGGCGGGCGGTTCTTGCGCTTCCGGTTCCTCTTCTTCTGGAAACACTTCTGCCGGAGCTTCGCCTTCAGTTCCTTCCGTTTCAGTTCCTTCAGGGGGAGTGGTTTGGGGTGCAGCCGCTACGGGTTCGGGTGGAGGGGCTTCTGCGGCAGGTTCTTCTCCTCCACCTCCAATTAAACCACAACTGGATAAGCCTAGGCTTAAGATACTAAGGAATAGGACTAAGAATGATGAACGCATGGAAACCCCCCACGATTAGCACGATTAGCTGACGATTGAGCAACTGGGTTAATGGTACTGCTATTTTAGGCTGATTTTGGGGGAATAGGGAATAGGGAATAGGCTGTTCTCCCTCTCTCCCCACTTTGAGATTGTCGAACGGGTTTGGGGGATGAGGGCTTCAGATCTCTGTCATCATTACTTTTTTCAACCGCTCTAGACCTTTTTTCACCTGTCGAGAGACAGTAACGGCGCTAATGCCCATCCGTTCAGCCGTTTCTTTTTGGGTGAGGTCGTAGAGAAAGACAAATTCCAAGACTTTGCGGGTACGATCTTCTAAGTTTACTAGGGCTTGTTGGAGACGGATTTGGTCTTCCATGGCTAACTGGAAACTGCGATAGCGATGGTCGGGAACCAGTTCCCCTAAACTGGTGGCTTGTTCGCCTTCATCTGTGACGGGAGCATCTAGGCTGAGTAGCGAGCGATTTTTAGAAGCAAGTTTCACCTCGTGCCATTCTGCTACTGATAAGCCCATAGCTTCAGCGATTTCTAGATCTTTGGGATAGCGGTTGAGTTTAACTTGTAAATCCCGAATCGTACTTTCAGCTTGGCGCTGTATCGTTAACCAGCGTCGAGGAATACGGACAGTATTGCTGCGATCGCGCAAATAATGTTGAATTTCACCCCGAATGTAGGGAATCGCGAAAGAACTAAAGGCATGGCCTTTGCCCAGTTCAAATCGTTCTATAGCTCGAATGAGACCAATACACCCAACTTGAAGTAAATCATCATATCCTTCACTGCATTGGTGCATCCAGTGATGGGCTTCTTTCCTGACTAAACCAATATTCGATTTGACAATTTTATTCCGCAATTCTAGGGAAGGATTTTGTTGATAAGCCGAGAGCCAATCAATATTTTCATATTTTATATCTTGGGAAGCTGGAGTTGCCATTATCTTGAGTTGGGTTTTGGTAGATGTTTGAACGTTAGAACATTAATTTACGAGGTCATCCTAAAATATGATTAATATAGCACTCACTGTATAGTCTAAAGATTTTTGTAATTTAGGCTATGATTTCACCATAGACCTAACTGTGTTCTTCATCACAATTTTGAGGTTAAGGATTACTCGAGATCGTTTGCACCCTGCTTCTGATATGGGTATTGAGGGATAAGAAGCTTAATCCCTGAATTTACTTTCCCATCCCTAGCCTATCAAGCATCTTCCCTTGGAGGCAAGCAAATTTTTCTATAGAGCAACATTAAGCAACATATTGTATACTTTCTGAAAGCTCTTACTCCTATACTTATGACTATACTATGACGGGTTTTGCGGTCGATCGCCCCCACATTACAGCTATTCTTGCCATGAGTGCCGATGGCAAAATCTCCGACAGTGACCGTTCCCCTGCCCGGTTTGGTTCTACGGCGGATAAAGCCCATCTCGAACAACAAATTGCTAAAGTGGATGCTGTCTTATTCGGTGCAGGAACCCTACGCGCCTATGGCACAACTCTGAGTATTTCTGATCCCCAACTTCTACAGCAACGCCAGCAACAGCAACAGCCGCCCCAACCTGTACAAATTGTAGTCTCTCAAACTGGCAATCTTGATGCTTCCTATCGCTTTTTTCAACAATCCGTTCCCCGATGGCTGCTCACCACCCCAGAGGGAGCAATTCCCTGGCAAAATCAACCTGAATTAGCACCACAATTTGACCGTATTCTCACCGCTCCTACCCATGAAGGGGGCTTCTATTGGAATGGGATTTTTGTCCAGTTCGCCCCATTAAATCTCAAGCGCTTGGCTATCCTCGGAGGAGGAGCGCTAGTAGCAAGTTTACTCGCGGGAGATTGGATTGATGAATTATGGTTAACCATATGCCCAGTGCTTTTAGGGGGCGCAACTGCTCCTACTCCGGTAGATGGGTTAGGTTTAAGTGTGCCCAAATCTCTAACTCTCCTCTCTGCTCACCCTGTAGGACAAGAGGTGTTTTTACACTATCAATTAAATTAGGTAATAAGTAATGGGTAATAGGAGAGGATGGGGAGGATCATTGATTCCCCTAATTGTTTAATTGTTTAACTATTAATGATTAATGATTGAGTTGTCTCATGCGTCAATATTCAATTCGCTGGATTTCACAAATTTCTGAAGTGTCTCAACAGGAATGGGATGCTTTGGCGCAACCGTTAAAAACACCGTTTTTGGAGTGGGAATGGTTACATAATATGGAAGCGTCGGGGAGTGCTACGGCGCAAGCGGGTTGGCAACCTTGTCATTTAACAGTATGGCACGATCGCGCTCTGGTCGCTGCGGCTCCATTATATGTCAAAGGTCACAGCTATGGTGAGTTCGTCTTCGATCGCCAATGGGCAGATCTGGCTTATCGTCTGGGAATTGAATATTATCCGAAGTTGTTGGGGATGAGTCCGTTTACACCCGCATTGGGCTATCGGTTTTTGGTCGATCCTGCCGAGGATGAGGAGAGCTTAACGGAGATTATGGTTGCTGCCATTGACCAATTTTGCGATCGCCATCAGATTTCCGGTTGTAATTTCCTGTATGTCGATCCTCAATGGAAACCAATGATTCAAAAATATGGCTTTTCTGGCTGGTTGCACCATAGCAGTATTTGGCATAATCAAGGCTTCCAGACATTTGATGATTATTTGGGCATGTTTAATGCCAATCAACGGCGCAACATTAAACGCGAGCGTAAAGCCATTCAAAAAGCCCAATTAACCATGAAAGTCCACAATGGAGAAGAAATTACCCATAATCTGCTCTCGGATATGTACCATTTTTATAGCCATCACTGCGATCAATTTGGCTGGTGGGGGAGCAAATATTTAACCAAGACCTTTTTTGAGCGCCTTTACGATCATTATCGCCATCGCCTGGTATTAAGTGCTGCTTATCGGGAAGGGAACGATCGCAAACCGGTGGGGATGTCTTTTTGTGTCACTAAAGCCGATCAACTTTATGGACGCTATTGGGGCAGTTTTGAAGAATTGGATTGCCTGCACTTTAATGCTTGTTATTATACACCTATTGAGTGGGCGATCGCCAACGACATTCAACGCTTCGATCCCGGTGCTGGAGGACGACACAAGAAGCGGCGCGGCTTCCCCGCAACTCCCCACTATAGCCTGCATCGATTTTACAATCAACGATTAATGCAAATCATGAAAACCCACATCGATCAAATCAATGAAGCCGAGCAATTACAAATTGATGCCATTAATGAAGAGTTACCGTTTAATCAGACTCAAGACTGGGTTCAACACCCCTATTGAGGGATAGAACGCAAAGTGCTGTAATGTCTTTACGGCTATAGAACTTGGCCGATCGCCCGAATCCCTTCTTCGATCTGAGTTTCATTGAGCTGAGAGTAGCCAAAAATAAACTCCCCCGAGTTAGGAGCAGCCAAATAATAACCCCGGGCGCTGATCAAGCCGACATCTACACTTGCTGCCCGTTGAATGATGCGATCGTCAGGCAAATCGGTTTCTAATTTCGCCATTAAATGAATCCCCGCATTGTCTCCCAAAATCGAAACTCTGCTCCCAAAATTCTCGTTCAAGGCTTTTACTAATACTTGGCGGCGCTTATTGTAAAGATGTCGCATTCGTCTAATATGTCGTTCAAAGTAAGCTTCGGTAAAAAAATCGGTGAGGGCATATTGCTCTAGCATGGAACAATGGCGATCGCACAGCCATTTTGCCCGACTCACCAGGGGTATCCAAGCCGTTGGCACGACTAGATAACCCAGGCGCAACGAAGGAAAGAGAATTTTAGAAAAAGTCCCCACATAGATTACGATGTTGTGGCGATCGAGTCCTTGTAAGGCAGGAATGGGGCGATCGCCATAACGATATTCACCATCATAGTCATCTTCGAGGACGAGGGTTTCGGTTTGTTGCGCCCATTGCAGTAGAGCGAGTCGTCGAGAAAGCGAGAGAGTTGCCCCAGTGGGAAATTGATGGGACGGAGTGACATAGACAAATTTGAACTGATGGCGATCGCGATCCAGTGCGTCTACCTGCAATCCTTCAGCATCCACGGGAATGGGTTGCAGGTTCGCCCCTTGTCCTGTAAAGCAATACCGCGCCCCCAAGTAGCCCGGATCTTCCATTGCCACCCAATCTCCCGGATCGAGGGTGAGGCGGGCAATTAAATCGAGAGCTTGTTGAGACCCGTTAACCATCATCACCTGTTCGGGAGTGCATCGAACCGCGCGAGAACGCCCCAAATAATTGGCGATCGCCCGTCTCAGGGGCATATATCCCGCTGGATCGGAACCGTAATCCATTAGCGTTGAGGACGTGCGGCAATGGCGGACTAGGAGTCGCCGCCACAGATCCATAGGAAACAAATTCGCCGCCGGATTGCCATAGCGAAAGCTAATCCGGTATTGGGGACTCGGACCTTCGAGCGATCGCCTCGTTAGTAGATTTGTCGCGAATCGAGACAGGCGAGTGAAATCCGATGATTCAGATGCCCCTTGCTCGACAGAGTTGGCGTGTAAATAGGCTTCGGGGAGTTGAGCGCAAACAAATGTGCCCGATCCTCGACGAGTTTCTAAATAGCCTTCGCTAACCAGTTGCTCGTAGCTCTGGGTTACGGTGATTCGCGAGATATTGAGGGACTGAGCTAATTGTCGAGAGGGGGGTAATTTTTGGTTGGGCTGAAGCCGTTGCTGCAATACGGCACGGCGTAATTCTTCTGCAAGCTGCTGATATAAGGGGGTGACAGAGGCGCGATCGAGAGACAGGACTAAATCCATAGTAGATCGATTGAACTCAAAAATTGGACTGATCTAAAAACTATAAATTGGCTATTGTTCGAGACCAATTTAGGCTCTATCTTAATCCTCATCAGCATCCAATCAATCTGGAGATCTACCTATGTCCACTACAAAACCGCTGCAAGTGACCGATCGCTCTGCCGTGAAACGTAATCCCAAACGGGGATGCTACGATCGCGCCACGATCGACCAAATTTTGGATGAAGCACTGGTCATTCACGTTGGTTTTATGGCCCATAATCAACCCTTTGTCATTCCGATGAGCTATGGACGAGATGGCGATCGCCTCTATATCCACGGAGCCGTAGCCAGTCGAATGCTCAAGAATTTAGAGCAGGGCATTGAGATTTGCGTGAGTGCCACTATATTGGATGGCATTGTCATTGCGCGATCGCTCTTTCACCATTCCATGAATTATCGCTCGGTGATGTTGTTTGGTCGTGCCACATTGGTTGATGATGAGCAGGAAAAGCGGCACGCTCTCAAAATCCTATCCGAACACATTGTCCCCGGGCAATGGGAACAAGCCCGCCAACCGACACCGGCTGAAATGAAAGCAACAACGGTATTGGCTTTCCCCATTGAAGAAGGCTCTGCCAAAGTCCGCAGTGGAGATCCTAAGGATGATGCTGCTGACTATGAGCTACCGATCTGGGCAGGACAATTACCCCTGAAACTTACCCCTGGCGTTCCCATTCCCGATTCTCAACTGCGATCGGATATTACCGTCCCTGAGAACCTGTTGAATTATCATCAAGGTGCATAACAGCATAACTTTGTTTGCTCTGTTCTGGTGCGCGATCGCTCCAACCATAAGTTGATTGCTCAAAACTATAGCGCTTCGCGTTAGGGAATGGAGATTAGAAGAGACGGCAAGGCTTGATTGTGCCCGTGAAGATTTAGATGATTATCAATGGCAACCAGCCAAAGATCAAGGCGTTTTCATTGTTGGCAAAAAACCAGATTAGGAGTGAGCAGAGTTTAATTTCAGAGAAATCCCGTAAAGATGATACATTGTAGCCAACATGCAACTACTTTAAGGAGGATTGACTGAAATTTCCATGCACGATCCATCAAACAAGCGATCTCATCTGTCCAACCCTCACCGAACACCCGGAGATACCAACATTACCCGCTTTCCTGGATTTGATTTTCATCCAGAGGTTTTTATCACCTCCGGGATATTAATCCTACTGTTTGTCCTGTTGACTGTTCTGTTCAAAGAACCGGCTGAAACGGCATTTGGACAAATTCAAACCTTTATTGCTGAAGGAATGGGCTGGTTTCTGATCTTAGCCGTCAGTATTTATCTGAGTGTGGCCATACTGCTGGCCCTGAGTCGCTTTGGCTCAGTCCGCATCGGTGGCCAGGATGCTCGTCCTGAGTTTCCCACCTTTGCCTGGCTTGCCATGCTGCTGTCCGCTGGCATGGGGATTGGGTTAATGTTTTGGAGTGTGGCTGAACCGATTTACCACTTCCAATCGCCACCGACGATTTTAGGAACGATTGAACCAGGAACCAACGATGCAGCGCAACAGGCCCTAAGTATTACCTTTTTCCATTGGGGATTTCATGCTTGGGGTATCTATGCTCTAGTTGGCCTGGCACTGGCCTTTTTTGCCTATAACCGTGGATTGCCCCTGACCGTCCGCTCTGTATTCTATCCTCTATTGGGAGATGGCATTTATGGTTGGATGGGCAACGTTGTTGATGTCTTGGCTGTCACGGCAACCCTGTTCGGCTTAGCCACCTCCCTGGGGTTTGGAGTACAACAGGTGAATGCTGGGTTCAATTTCTTATTCGATCTTCCCATTAACGCTCCAGTTCAAGTTGTTCTGATTGCTATTATCACTGGATTTGCTACCGCATCAGTTGTGTCAGGTCTCGACGCTGGAGTCCGTCGGTTGAGTGAATTAAACATGATTTTGGCTGCCATCCTGATGGTCTTTGTGCTATTAGCTGGGCCAACCATTTTCCTGCTGGGTACATTTGTACAAACCACAGGATTTTATCTGGCATCCTTACCCACATTCAGCTTTTGGACTGAAACCTTCCAATCTACGAGTTGGCAAAATAGCTGGACCGTTTTCTATTGGGGATGGTGGATTTCTTGGTCTCCATTTGTGGGGATTTTTATTGCCCGTATTTCCAAAGGGCGTACAGTCCGGGAATTTATCTTAGGTGTGTTGCTGTTGCCGTCGCTGCTCACCTTCCTCTGGATGTCAGTTTTTGGGGGAACTGCACTAAACCTGGAATTGGGTGATAGTCCTGGCATTATTGCAGATGCTGTTAATGCTGAAGTAGCCACAGCCCTATTTGTGATGCTACAGCAACTGCCCTTAACAGGTCTTACCTCTTTTGTTGGCATTATTTTGGTGGTTGTGTTTTTCGTAACTTCCTCTGATTCCGGTTCCCTGGTTGTCGATAACTTAACATCGGGTGGAAAATTAGATTCTCCTGTGCCTCAGCGAGTATTCTGGGCGGCAATGGAGGGTGTGGTGGCAGCCGTGTTGCTTTTAGGAGGAGGTTTGACGGCCCTACAGACGGCTGCAATTACCACTGGGTTGCCCTTTGCGATTGTTCTGCTGGTAATGTGCTACAGCCTTTATCGAGGACTTGGGGAAGAATACGCTGTGATTAAGTTGAAATCAAGTTCAGCAGCAGCCCCTACAGGGCAGACTCAGATTGAAACCGTACAAAAACCGATTGAAAAGGGCCCCATTTACTAGCCAGTTTGATTCCTAGTTTCGACTTTGGAACTAGGGATCTCTAATCCATGGAGATCCAATCCAGTTTATGATGGGAGGATGCAACAGCTTACCTTGACTCGACCTGATGATTGGCATCTCCATCTGCGGGATGGTGAAGCGCTAAAAGCCGTTTTACCCTATACCGTGCGACAGTTTGTCCGTGCGATTATTATGCCTAATTTGAAGCCCCCAGTGCGATCGCTCGCTGATGCTGTTGCTTATCGCGATCGCATTCTCGCTGCCATTCCCCCAGGCAAACAGTTTGAGCCATTAATGACGCTCTATCTCACCGATAATACCAGCCCAGAAGAGATCGTTCAAGCGAAGGACTCCGGGTTTGTGAAAGCGGTGAAATACTACCCATCCGGAGCAACAACCAATTCAGAATTCGGGGTTACAGATATTCGGAAGTGCGATCGAGTCTTTGAGACCATGCAACAAGTAGACTTGCCCTTATTACTCCATGGAGAAGTCACCGATCCAGACGTGGATGTATTCGATCGCGAAAAAGTCTTTATCAAGCAACATTTAATTCCCCTCAGACAGCGATTTCCCAAACTGCGCGTCGTACTAGAACACATCACCACCTCAGATGCCGTGGAATATGTCCTCGAAGCGGACAATATCGGCGCAACCCTCACCCCCCAACATCTCTTATTTAACCGCAATCGCATCTTCAAAGGCGGTATTAATCCCCACTTTTATTGCCTACCCATTTTGAAACGGGAAACCCATCGTCAATCCCTTCTACAAGCCGCAACCTCCGGCAATCCCAAATTTTTTCTCGGCACAGATAGCGCCCCCCATACCCGCACCAGTAAAGAAAGTGCCTGTGGCTGCGCCGGTTGCTTTTCCGCCCTCCACGCCCTGGAATTATACGCAGAAGCCTTTGAGAGCGTTAATGCCCTCGATAAACTAGAAGCCTTCGCCAGTTTCTACGGGCCAGATTTTTATCAACTTCCGCGCAATACCGAACAGATTACCTTAACCAAAACCACCTGGAGAATTCCCGATGAAGTGCCCTTTACCGAATCTGGGTTAGTGCCTTTACGCGCAGGACAGGAGATGACCTGGCAAATGATTTGAGATGGTATATTTTCCTTTGGAATTGGGTACTCTGTCGGTATGCAGTATTCGTAATATTCTCCAAATAGATTATGGCAAAGTGTTTTCCATCTTTAGAAGAGATTGAGCGTTTTCGAGTTCCTCTTGAACCAGGTGAGCGTCATCTACTTGATTTTCTACTTCATCACCTTGACGACAATTATGAAATTTATGTCCAGCCTTTTCTGAATGGCGATCGTCCTGATTTAATAATTGTTCGCCAAAATTCAGGTGTATTAGTGATCGAGGTTAAGGATTGGCATTTAAGGAACTACTTAAATCCTAAGGGTGGACTTTCATCGTGGAAGCTATGTAAAAATAATGGACAGATTCGCTCTCCCTTGGCTCAGGTAGAAACCTATAAACAGCATCTTTATACACTTCATATTAATTTGCTATTTGAACGCAAGATTCAGAACAAAAAATGTTTTTCAATTGTTCAAACTGCTATTTACTTCCATAATGAGACTACAAAGGATGCTCAAAGTTTCTGTCATAGTGTGAATTACACGCATATACTAGGATATGATGCTCTGAATACTCAAGATTTTAATAGGTTGCTTGAGAAAGCACATCTTAAGCATCAATCATTGATGTTTGATGATGACTTGTATCAGAGTTTTAGGCGATTCTTAAGACCACCGGAACATATCTCTGACATGGGTAAGGATATTCAATACACAAAACGACAACAGAATTTAATTCAAAGCCAGCCAAAAACTCGTCAGAAAGTTCGTGGATTAGCTGGTTGTGGGAAGACAAAAGTTCTCGCAGGTCGTGCTGTTGCTGCCTATAGTCGTACAAAAGAAAGAGTTCTTATATTGACGTTTAATATTACGCTTCGCAATTATATTCACGATCATTTAAATGAAGTTCGCGCCCCTTTTCCTTGGTCTAGATTTGAGATTACAAACTATCATCAATTTTTCAAAACACAGGCTAATAGCTACGGGGTTGAATACAATGATTTTCTGAAAGCAGCCGATGAAAAAGATTTCTTCCATCCTGTCAAAAAAGATATACAACGCTATAAAACTATTTTAGTAGATGAAGTACAAGACTACAAAACTGAATGGCTGCGCTTGTTGGTGAATTATTTTCTTGCAGAGGATGGTGAATTTGTTGTCTTTGGTGATGAAAAACAAAATGTTTATGGTCGTAAAATGGGGGAGGATAGCTTTCCTGTAATTCCTTCCATACCGGGTCGTTGGAATCAATTAAATCAGTCATTTCGTATGGAATTAACTACATTGAAAATTGCTCAAAAATTTCAGGATTTTTACTTTAAGAATTTGTATGAATTAGATAGCGATCTTGTGAGAAATCAGAGAAACATATTTGAGGAGCCTGCAAAATTCAAATATTATGAGCAACCCTACAATAGTGATGAAATATTCCAGCTCATCCGTAATGAAATTGTATTACTCAATATCCATCCCAATGATTTAGTAGTGCTGGCACCAACACACGAAATTATTCGTGCTTTAGAATATAGGTTTCGCCATATTGCTCATGAGAATACAACTCATGCAGGTGAAACAGAAGAAGAGTATCTCTCTCTTTTACAAAAATATAATCTTGAGAATTATGAATTTCCTAAAGAAAATCCAGACTTCAAGTCTAAACTACAAGAGATTCAGCGTGGACGTAAGTTGCATTTTTGGCCCCATGCTGGAACCGTTAAGCTCTCAACTATCTACTCGTTTAAGGGCTGGGAAGCTCATTCTCTTGTGTTGGTTCTTAGCAATGTGAATAGTATCGACGAGCAAGAATGTCTCCATGAGTTGATTTATACGGCGATAACACGCGCTCGTAAAAACTTAATCATAATTGACTGTAACAGTCTATATAGTAAATTCTTTAGCCCTATTGCTAAAAACTTTTTGGAGAATTGATTTATATACAGTCTATTTTTTACTCTCGCTCAAATGGTGTTGATCGTGAAATTACTTTTCGTTTGCAGTAAAAATCAGCTACGCAGCCCTACAGCCGAAGCAATATTCGCCGAGTACGAAGGATTAGAGGTCGATTCAGCCGGCATAGATCGAGGAGCTGAAATCCCTCTGGGTACTGAAGAGATCGAGTGGGCCGATATTATTTTTGTTATGGAGGAGTCTCATCGCAGAAAACTCTCAAAACAATTCCAGCCGTGGCTCAAGAATAAACGAGTAGTCTGCTTGGATATTGCTGATGAGTACGAATATATGGAGCCAGCTTTAGTAGAATTATTGAAGAGGAAAGTTCTACCTCTGTTGGGAACTTTTTGATGAGATAGTCTGGCGTTGTTGGGTGTGAGGATAAAGACGAATCCATTGCCATGATTCTGTCTAACGTTAGATTGAGAGACAACAGTTTAAGTGAGTAGGTATTGTCGATCTTGATGGAAAAACTACATTGGATTGGAGATCGCTGTATGTGTTTTGAAAAACCTAGTGTTAATCCTAATTGAAGATAATATACATATTGTAAGCCACACAAGGAAACAGAATAATGAATGATAATGTGACAACCACCAGCGGTAAATGTCCGGTGGTACACGGGGGAATGACAACAACTAGCGTGGCCAACGTAGAATGGTGGCCCAAGGCACTCAACCTCGATATTTTGAGTCAGCACGATCGCAAGACCAATCCGATGGGGGCAGACTTTAACTATCGGGAAGAAGTGAAGAAACTTAACGTAGCTGCGCTCAAACAAGATCTACATGCCCTGATGACCGACAGCCAGGACTGGTGGCCAGCCGACTGGGGTCATTATGGTGGGTTGATGATTCGCATGACCTGGCACGCAGCCGGTACCTATCGTATTGCCGATGGTCGCGGTGGTGCGGGTACAGGTAATCAGCGATTTGCACCCCTCAACTCCTGGCCGGATAACACCAACCTGGACAAGGCACGTCGTCTGCTTTGGCCGATCAAAAAGAAATATGGTAACCAGCTCAGTTGGGCGGATCTGATTGCTTACGCAGGTACCATCGCCTATGAATCCATGGGGCTAAAAACCTTTGGCTTTGCCTTTGGACGGGAAGATATCTGGCATCCCGAAAAAGATATCTACTGGGGTGCAGAAAAGGAATGGCTCGCCCCCAGCAACAATCCCCAAAGTCGCTATTCTGGCGATCGCGATCTCGCAAATCCCCTGGCTGCCGTGATGATGGGGCTGATCTATGTCAACCCTGAAGGCGTAGACGGCAATCCCGATCCCCTCAAAACCGCCCATGATGTGCGCGTGACCTTTGGTCGCATGGCCATGAACGACGAGGAAACCGTCGCCCTTACCGCTGGGGGGCACACGGTAGGTAAATGCCACGGTAACGGTGATGCTGCGTTGGTTGGTGCAGAACCCGAAGCCGCCGATATCGAAGAACAGGGCTTGGGTTGGGTCAACAAGACCAATGGCGGTATTGGCCGCCATGCCGTAACCAGTGGTATTGAAGGAGCCTGGACGACCTATCCTACCCAGTGGGATAACGGCTATTTCCAGATGCTCCTCAATTATGATTGGGAACTGAAGAAAAGTCCGGCAGGTGCGTGGCAGTGGGAACCCATCAACACCAAGGAAGAAGACAAACCTGTTGATGTTGAAGACCCCACAATTCGCCGCAACCTAGTCATGACGGATGCCGATATGGCGATGAAGATCGATCCTGAATATCGGCAGATTTCCGAACGCTTTTATCGCGACCCCGAATACTTCTCTGAAGTCTTTGCACGGGCATGGTTCAAACTGACCCACCGTGACATGGGGCCAAAAACTCGTTACATCGGCCCTGATGTGCCGCAAGAGGACTTAATCTGGCAAGATCCGATTCCTGCCGGAAACACTGACTACGATGTTCAGACACTCAAGGACAGAATTGCCGTTAGCGGTCTGAGCATTAGCGAAATGGTCTCTACTGCCTGGGATAGCGCCCGAACCTTCCGGGGGTCGGACAAGCGCGGGGGGGCTAACGGGGCACGGATTCGTCTGGCCCCGCAGAAGGATTGGGAAGGCAACGAACCGGTGCGTTTGGCCAAAGTGCTGGCTGTCCTGGAAGGTATCGCAGCCGATACGGGTGCCAGTGTTGCCGATGCGATCGTCCTCGCTGGTAACGTCGGTATCGAACAGGCGGCTAAGGCGGCTGGTTTTGAGGTTACGGTTCCCTTTTCTCCAGGTCGTGGCGACGCAACGGACGAGATGACTGATGTCGAATCGTTTGCTGTGCTAGAACCGATCCATGACGGCTACCGTAACTGGCTCAAGGAGGACTACGCTGTTAGCGCCGAAGAGTTGATGCTCGATCGCACCCAACTGTTGGGTTTAACTGCTCCTGAGATGGTGGTGCTGGTTGGCGGTCTGCGCGTGCTGGGAACCAACTATGGCGACACTAAGCATGGTGTGTTCACGGAGCGAGAAGGGGTATTAACCAATGATTTCTTTGCGAACCTAACGGATATGAACTATCTGTGGAAACCCGTTGGTAAGAACCGGTATGAAATCCGCGATCGCAAGACCGATCGGGTTAAGTGGACGGCAACACGGGTCGATCTGGTCTTCGGCTCCAACTCAATCCTTCGTTCCTATGCCGAAGTTTATGCCCAGGATGACAACAAAGCCAAGTTCGTGCAAGACTTCGTGGCAGCTTGGACAAAGGTCATGAATGCTGACCGCTTTGAATTAGCCTAACTTTGGGGATGCCTTCCCGCGCTGTTGAGGGAAATATCGTCAGTTTTGGATAAGCTGAAACCCTTATTCTGTTTTGGGCTGCACTTCCCCTTCTTTCATCAAATCAGCCACAAAATGCCCTTAACCAAAACTGACGTTATCTAACGATCGCAACTCGATATGCCTTGTTAATTATTCATTTGCAAGGATTTAATCCGATCGCGCAATTGAGCCGCTTTTTCAAACTCTAAGTTCTGGGCAGCAGTTTTCATCTCGGTTTCCAATTGGTGAATGAGTTCTGGAATCTCTTCTAAGGGGACTGCATCTTGAGCAACTTGACCGGGGTCTACCCCCTGGGCATTGAGGCGACGAGAGATGTCTAGAAACGCCAGGATGCTGTTGTCGGCAGATTTTTTGATCGGTTTGGGGGTAATGCCATGGAGTCGATTGTGGGCCATTTGAATGCCACGACGACGTTCGGTTTCGGCGATCGCCTTTTCCATACTGTCTGTCAGGCGATCGGCGTATAAAATTGCTTGTCCATTTACGTGACGCGCCGCCCGACCGATGGTTTGAATCAGGGAACGATAGGCCCGTAGAAAGCCTTCTTTATCGGCATCCAAAATAGCGACTAGGGACACTTCCGGTAAATCCAAACCTTCTCGCAATAAATTCACCCCAATTAAAACATCAAATTTCCCTTCCCGTAAGTCTTGTAAAATTTCAATCCGCTCAATGGCTTGAATCTCGGAATGCAGATAGCGCACCTCAATAGAGCGCTCTTGTAAATAGGTGGTTAAATCCTCCGCCATCCGTTTGGTTAACGTCGTTACTAACACCCGTTCTTTGCGCTTAACTCGTGCTTTAATTTCACCAAGCAAATCATCAATTTGTCCTTCTATGGGACGAACTAAAACTTCTGGATCAATTACTCCTGTAGGGCGAATAATCTGCTCAATAATTCGGTCTTCCGATAGGTCTAATTCCCAATCTCCGGGAGTGGCGGAAACAAAGACACATTGATTGACTTTTTGCCAGAACTCTTCCGCTTTCAGGGGGCGATTATCGGCGGCACTAGGGAGGCGAAAACCATGATCGATTAACACACTTTTCCGTGCGCGATCGCCGTTATACATGGCTCTGATTTGGGGCACGGTGACATGGGATTCGTCAATCACCAAGAGCCAATCTTCTGGGAAATAATCGACTAAACACTCTGGGGGTTCTCCTGGTTGCCGATTGGCTAAATAGCGGGAATAGTTTTCCACTCCATTACAATAGCCGACTTCTTGTAATAACTCTACATCATAACGGGTGCGCTGGTCTAAGCGTTGGGCTTCCACTAATTTCCCGGTGGTTTCTAAATGTTGAATGCGCTCTTTTAATTCTGCCCTAATTTGTTCGCAAGCGATGTCAACTTTCTCCTTGGGAGTGACAAAGTGACGAGCGGGATAAATACTCAGACTATTGCAGGATTCCAAGGCATTTCCGGTGGTCGGATCGATATAGTAGATGCGATCGATTTCATCGCCGAAAAACTCAACTCGAATAATCCAGTCTTCATAGGCTGGGGCAATCTCTAAAATATCCCCTTTTACCCGAAAATTTCCGCGACTTAGTTGGGTATCATTGCGGGTATATTGAATCGTGGCGAGTTCTCGCAATAGTTGCCGTTGATCGATTTCTTGTCCGATTTCTAGGCGAATGGCTGCTCTGAGGTATTCAGTTGGCATTCCCAAACCATAAATACAGCTAATAGAAGCGACAACAATTACATATCGATGCTCGAATAAAGAGCGGGTTGCTGAATGACGGAGCATATCAATTTCTTCATTGATAGCGGCGCTTTTTTCAATGTAGGTATCGCTTAAGGGAAGATAGGCTTCTGGTTGATAATAATCGTAATAACTGATAAAATATTCCACAGGATTGTGGGGAAAAAACTGACGCAATTCATGGCAAAGTTGGGCCGCTAGGGTTTTGTTATGGGCTAAAACCAACGTCGGTTTGCCGACTTTAGCGATCGCCTGGGCAATGGTATAGGTTTTTCCCGTTCCCGTAGCTCCCAAAAGGGTTTGATAGCGATGTCGGCCGTTTAGGGTTTGGGTTAATTGGGCGATCGCCTGGGGTTGATCTCCCGTTGGCTCAAAAGGTGCATCTAGCTTAAATCCGTCCATTTAATGATACCGATTAAGAAACCAAAACAACCAGCTTAATCTATGATTACATTTATTTACAGATTTTTGTGTTTTTGCACAGTCTTTCGTAAACTAGAAAGAGTTTAAACTTTTTTTAAAGTTTCTTACGTCTATCATTTGCCCCTATATAGACAAACCTCTGTGAGCGGTAAAAAGGCAATGGGTTATGAGCGATAAAACCAATAACGGTACAACGATCAGCAGCAGTGCAACTCCAGACCAATCCTCCGAACCGGCTTCATCCAGTGCCGCTGAGACTCCCAAACCTGTGACATCTCAAGATAAGGAAAAAACTCCGATGACTCAACCCCTGAAACTTGGCTCTAAGCCAGAAGCAACAGCTACCATTAGCGAGCAAGCGACTCGTTTGTCACCCTTACCCGGAAACCGTCCGGTGGGGACAACGGATCTGAAAATTAGTAATGCTCTCCAAGTGGGGCCCCTTCCGGGGAATCGACCCATTGAAGCGAGTCATCTGCAAGTGAACAGTACCCTATCTTCTGCTGGTACTCGTCCCATCATCTCCACTGGACTGAAGATTAAGGAAACCTTCGCCACGTCTGGGAATCGTCCCGTATCTACCACCGATTTAAAAATCAGCCAAACCATTACGGTAATGGGAAATCGCCCGGTTGCGGATAACAATATTGATGGGCCCGATTTAATGGGATATCTTGACTAAACATTTCCGCATAACCAGCCATCTGTTAGTCTACAAGCACAAACCTGAGTCAGTTGTACTGCCCAGGTTTTTTTGTGTATAGCGCTTTGCGCTGATAATGGTTAATGAGAACGGCTTAAGCAAAATGAATCAGATATTCTCCATAGTTGGGAACCCAGCTCATCCATTCACCTGGCGAAACTTCACGTAAAGCCTCCGATACGTTTTTCCTCCCCGTCGCTGTCTTCGCGGGGAGGAAAAACGAACGGCGAGTTTAGTCGCCTGCATTCACCTAGGTGAATTAATAATATAGCCATGAAACAAACGTTGACGATAGTTTGCCAGCTTAACCCCACGCCAGAACAAGCTCAAAAGCTTGATAAAACTCTGGTGGCGTTTGCTGAGGCTTGTAACTACGTCAATGAAACTGTAAACCCCAAAATCAAGAATAAGAACCGGATTCAGGCAGAGACCTATAAAGAAATCCGCAGTCGATTTGGCTTGTCGGCGAATTTGGCTGTAAGGGCTTGTGCGAGGGTAGCTGCCAACCGTAAGGTAGGCAAGCCAGTTAAGAGCTTCAAGTCCACATCAGCGGACTATGACGCTCGTATCTTCAGCTATCGAGAAAAAGACCAATCTGCCAGCCTGACAACAGTCGATGGCAGATTGGTTATGCCAATGGTTCTCGGTAACTACCAGATCGGTAAACTGAAGGGACATACCCCTACGTCAGCCACGCTTTGCAAACACCGGGATGGACTGTTCTACCTGCACGTCCAGGTCAAGGACGAAACCCCTGAGCCGATCAATGATTCGGGGGTTAAAGGCGTTGACCTGGGGCGTACAGACTTAGCGATTAGCTCAGAGGGGGAGAGGTTTTCAGGGAATGAGGTAAAAGCGAAGCGAGATAGGTTTGCTCTTCGTCGAGCTTCTATCCAACGGAAAGGCACAAAGAGCAGTAAGCGACTGCTGAAACGGCTATCTGGCAGAGAGAAGCGTTATCAGACATGGGTAAACCACAACATTAGTAAACGGATTGTTGAGTGTGCATACTCAGCGAATCAAGCGATTGCGCTGGAAGACTTGACCGGGATTCGGGAGCGTACCAACCAGCAGCTAAGAAGCAAAACTGAGCGTAGGCGTTCCAATAGTTGGGCATTCTATCAACTCAGGATGTTTATCGACTACAAAGCAGCGGCTAAAGGTGTCCCCGTTGTTCTGGTGAATCCTGCGTACACCAGCCAGACTTGTCATCGATGCCTGCACATCCACCCCGAAAAAGGAAAGTCTTACCGTTCTGGCAAGACTTTCAAGTGTGGGTATTGCGGATGGAAAGGTGACGCTGACTTGAATGGAGCCAACAATATCAAACGTCTTGGAGGCGTTGTAACCCGCCTCGAAAGCGCCAGCCTGCTGTCTTGCTCTCTGCTAGACAGAGTAACAGGTTAGGGCTAGAAAGCCCCGTCGCTTTAGCCCGGGGATTGGTTACATAATAATAGGGCTTCATCTGCGGCCCAATGGCTGGGGCGTTCCGTTAGCATAATCCAGGAATCGGACTGGAGGGGACTCGAAAAGGAAGTAAAACCGGATTGAGTGGCGATCGCCTTTGGCGATTGAGTTAAGATGGACATCCTTCAAACTCCTGACCTCAGGGTAGAGGCACTTGCATCTTTTCCAACCATAAATCAATTTTCAAAACTGTATCTCAAAATACAAAAAAGTCATTAAATCGTACATCCTACCCCATTCAGCTCTTCATAAATCTCAAAACTTACTCATTTGTTTTTGAGCAGGTCGTGCGATCGCACGACCTGACCCGAGTAGTGGCTGAGTCAGTCGTACTGTCCAGGTTTTTTCTCTGGGAATAGGGAATTATAAGCGTCTCGATCTTCATCAAAACTTCATATGGCTCTATGTAATGATCGATGAATATGAAGAGTCTGTAAACTCTGATTTTCCCAGAGTTTTCCCGGTAGAAGTTCTCAAAAGACCGGTCTACCATAGAATGATGAGGAAAGCGATCGCTTCCTTTGACTTTAGTCCAACTCCCAAGGCAATTCCTGAAGCCAGTGTTGTGGCTCCTTTAGATCTCCTAGCGACGGGGAGGTTCACGATCAACAGAAGAGGCAGTCAGACTCTAATCCGATCTCAATACAGAAATACGGATGTTTAATTTCGGTTATCCGCAGAAATGCAGGAATAGGTACGGAGTCAAAAAGAGTAGATCTTTTCCTAAACTGAAAATCCCTGGGATAAATTCCGTAAAAATCAGCAATTCTTTGCCCATAGTCCCCAGAAAACAAGAATTTCAGCTTTTCAAGGTATCCGTAAACTACGGAAAATTAACCTCAAAATCATAAAAAAACGCTCTAACATGAAGAGTCAGTAAAATGTGTTTTTTTCTGTGGACACTCCTCTACTGTGTGCCTATCATGGAAATATCAGGAGGCAAGGACAGCACAATGATCTGCTGATGCCAAGTGTTAAGTTCTAGGAATTATATAATGATGAAATCTGCTATCTCTAGCTTAATTGGTTCTACACTACTTGCGACTACGTTCCTTGGCTTCTCTGCTGTTGATGCTCACGCGATCGACTGTAATGACTCAACCGTTACCGTGGCAGGAATCTCCTTCAGTGCTTGTGCAGAAGGTTCAGGTAACGATACCGGAGCTAGGTCAACTCTAATTGGAGATCTCAATGGTGGCTTATTCTCCGATTTAACCACCAACTGGTCAGAGGCTGGTAAGTCCGATGATGGTAATGATGCTGTCACAGCAGCTAACGGTTCGACGAGTGGTGGTTGGAGTGTTGATGGTGACTTACTGGACTTCGGAGCAGATGGAACCACGACCTTTGCCTTGAGCCTCAAAGCTTCTAATAAATACAGTGTTTTCCTGTTCGAGAATATTAGCCAAAACCTTTTAGATGCAGATGGTTTCCTCTCTGGAACATTTACAACTAATGGTGTATCCACGAATGGACGAGGCAAGGCACAAGCGCTCTCCCATTCGACCTTATGGGCATTCGGCAATGGGGAAGAGCCATACAATCCTCCGGCTGATGTTCCTGAACCTAGTGCTGCTGCTGCTTTAGGTCTGCTGGCTGCTGGACTGTTCGGTATGAAGAGAAGAGCCAGTAAATAACATTCTGGGATAGTTGAGTTCTTAATAGATTTCTCCTGATTAACAATAGATGCGTTGAGTGCTTTCAGTAAAATTTGTAGATCGGATGAGGGGGTGAGATTCACCCCCTATTTTTTAGCCCTTGGGAATGGGGAATAGGGAATAGGGGAAAACCGGTTGTTTTTCTACTGCCGACTGCCGACTGCCGATTAAAAGAGGTTGGCTTCTGTGGTGGCAGGAATGGTTTTCCGCCAGGCTTGAATGCCTCCTTCTAGACTTACGGTTTCAATACCGGCTTGTTCTAGGATCTGTTGGGCGATACCGGAGCGAACTCCAGAGAAGCAATAGAGGATAACTAGACGATCGCTGGCTAATTGACGAATTTTTTCAATCGCTTCTCCTGATTCAATTTCTGCTAGGGGAATTAAAGGACTCTCTCCAATGCGATCTTGGGCATATTCTTGAGGGGTGCGAACATCAATAAATAGGGCTTGTTCGGCTAAAATTCCGGGCTTATCAGCCGCCAGTTGCCTGACTTGAGTCACACTAATTTCGGCGATCGCCTCTTGGCTATTACCCGGAAGAGCGCAACCGGCGATCGCAGCACTTAAATATAAACTTGATAGAACTAAAATCCAGCGTTTCGTTTGCATAAGAGATATAGTGCTTCGCGCTAGGGAATAGGGAATAGGGTTGTGGTATATGATTGTTTCGATATTCTATAACATCCAAAGAACTGTCATCGATCAGCTCGATCTCGACTATAACGCTGTTAATGGCAGAAACCTAGTACCCATTACCCATAACCAACGTGTAGCGTCCTTTAAAAAAAATAGTGCAGACTGCAATCAAGTAGCCTGCACATCAGTTTGGAACACGACTTAGCATCAAAGGAGCAGAGATCCTCAAAGCCTTACTATCTCTGAGGAGTTGAGCGCTATATAAAAACTCAACTCACCCTAGGTTCAAGCAACTCATAAAGATTCGTCTCAAGGATAGGCAAACCCGAAGGTCAGACCAAACAGGACAATGATGACTCTGATGCTTCTACTATGACTGACGTTAGGGAGATGAGGGGGTTTTGTGTAAGCAAGATTCACAGAAGCGATAATTTTCACCCATTGCTCTGTGATGTGGTGTTTGCATACACAATTGTCCTCAGTGGCAGTTCTGACGATATTAATAAACAATAGAAGAAGATTCGGGTTCTCTTAGAGCCATCGTCTCATCCCCGATGTGTTGTTTCTTTGTGTAATCTGATGAACCAGATTCAGTTTATCCAATCCTTTGCTAATCTTACCCCTAGGCGACAAGAAGTGCTGCTGAAAGTGTTAGCCGGTGAAGAAGATACGGCGATCGCCGAACAGCTTTATATTCAACCGGTGACGGTACGCAAACATATCCAACATATCTGTGATGCATTTTTGGGAGATGTCGATCCGCAAGAAGCGGGATATTCCCGTCGTGGGGAATTAGTTGCGCTGATCGCTAAATATCGTCCAGAGTTAATTGGGGAAGCGCTGAAAACCAGCCGGGAACCCCAACCCCAAAAACATCATATCCTGCTCAGTTACTATCAAAGTCCCACCGATCCGCCTTTAAGCCTGATTTCCCAACTCTACGAAACCCTGAGAAACTCCGGTTATACGGTGACTTTAGCCGATAATTGCCTGCGGATGGCCAAAAATGGCTTGCAACAAATTTACCGAGAATTGAATACCTGTGAAGAGGTTTTACTATTGCTTTCGCCTCTTTCTGCGGTGAGTGAAATGATTACCGAAGAGGTGCGAATTGTCAAGTCTTTACAAGAGTCTCGTCAACAAGGACTTCCTCATATTATTCCGTTAGAAATCAAGAATTCATTTAGCTTGCTCAACCACGACTTGCGGGGATATTTACAGGATTTACCGAGGTTAAGATGGCGATCGCCAGATGATACTCCCAAGTTAATTAAAACCCTATTGCAACTGTTGGCTGAGGGCGATCGCCAGCAGATGAACGAACTCTCTCCCCCAGAGCAACCCACCAATCAATCCTACGCTATCTTACCCAAATCTCCCCCCCAACCCATTGCCGAACCCGAAATACCCAGAGGACAAGTAGAGCTGGCCTCAGCATTTTATATCGAACGGCCCAGAATTGAAACGCGATGTTATGAGGCGATCGAAAAACCCGGAGCCTTAATTCGCATCAAAGCACCTCGACAAATGGGAAAAACCTCCCTTATGGCTCGAATCTTACACCATGCCTGCACCGTTGACTATGCCACCGTTCCCCTCAGTTTTCAACTTGCCGACAGCAAAGTCTTCACCGATCTTGAACTCTTTCTCAAATGGTTTTGTGCCAATATTAGCCTGCAAATAAACCTCCCCGTTAACTTTGAAGAGCATTGGAACAGCATTTTTGGAGCCAAAGTTGCCTGCAAATCCTACTTTGAGAACTATATTCTTCCCTACTGCGAATCTCCCCTAGTTTTAGGATTAGATGAAGTCGATGTGGTTTTCTCTTTTCCCGACATTGCCTCAGACTTTTTTAGCCTCCTGCGAGCCTGGCATGAAGAAGGGAAAAACCGAGAGATTTGGAAACAACTACGCTTAGTCGTTGTCCATTCCACAGAAGTCTATGTTCCCATGAGTATTAACCAATCCCCCTTTAATGTCGGCTTACCCATTGAACTCCCCGAATTTCCCCCTGAGAAAATCCTCGAACTCGCTCATCGTCATGGCTTAGATTGGACAATCTCAGAAGTCAATCAACTCATGTCTATGGTAGGAGGACACCCCTATTTAGTCCGATTAGCACTCTACCATATTGCTCGCCACGAAATAACCTTAAAAACAGTCTTAGAAACAGCGGCTACCGATGCAGGATTATATAGCGATCATTTAAGGCGACACTTATGGAATTTACATCACCATTCTGTTCTAAAAGAAGCCCTCAAAAAAGTAGTAACTAGTCCCCAAGAAATGCAACTGGAATCCATCCAAGCATTTAAGTTACACAGCATGGGGTTAATCCATGTACAAGGTCACAATGTCATCCCTAGATGTAATTTATATCGTCAATATTTTCGAGTCCAGCTCTCTTGATTTTTTTTTCAGTGTGGTGCGTTTATCTAGGGGAGTCATGAATAACACATTTACAAAAATGTATGAATATCAATTTGGTGGTAGCTTACCCCTGAATTCTCCAACTTATGTGGTTCGTCAAGCCGATGCTGATTTATTTCGCGGGGTTCTAGCCGGAGAATTTTGCTATGTTCTCAACTCCCGGCAAATGGGAAAATCCTCTTTACGAGTCCGCACCATTGAGCTACTCAGAAACCGGGGAATTGTTTGTGGGGTAGTCGATTTAACTGCTATTTTTAGCTGCAATATCACCACAGAAGAATGGTATGCTGCCTTTGCCTATTCGGTGTTAAGTAGCTTTAATTTAGTCGATAAAGTAAATTTACCCAGATGGTGGCGCGATCGCCTCTCTTTTCCTCCCGTCGAGCGGCTGCGTCTATTGTTAACCGAAGTCATTTTATTTCATATCCCCCATAATATTGTCATTTTTGTCGATGAAATTGATAGTGTTTTGGGCTTAAAATTCCCAATTGATGAATTCTTTGGCTTAATTCGATCTTGCTATCAAAATCGAAAAAAAAATCCAGACTATCACCGCCTCACTTGGGTTTTATTGGGTGTTGCTAGTCCATCAGAACTCAGTTCTCAACCTGAAATCAGTCCTTTTGATATGGGTCTAGAAATTCAGCTCACTGGATTTCAATTCCAAGATTGTTTAGGGTTAGCAGAAGGATTAGTCATGAAAGCCAGAGATCCCAAAATAGTTCTCAAATCCATTTTAAATTGGACAGGAGGAAAGCCATTCTTAACCCAAAAGTTATGCCATTTAGTCGCCAATGGAGATGACTTTATTTCCCTCAATCAAGAACGCAAAACAGTCCATCAGTTGGTTTATAGAAAAATCCTCCATAATTGGGAAACTCAAGATGAACCAGAACACCTCAGATCTATTCGCGATCGCCTGCTTGAAAGTCCCAATCGAAAGTCTTTATTAGAGTTATATTGGCAAATTTTAAAGCAAGGTGAAATTCCATCAGAAGAGAGTCCACAGCAAACTGAACTACGGTTGAGTGGTTTAGCGATTAAATTACCATTTGGCCATCACTATGCTCGTCCTATCCTCAGAGTTTATAACCAAATTTATGCCGATACGTTTAACTTTAAATGGCTGGAGAGTTGTCTGGGGTATAGCCCGGATAAATCCGTTAAATCATTGACCAAGAAATGTTTATCAGATGAACAAACTCTTTACGATCATCTTCTGTATTGGGTGCAAGAAGAATCTCCGGCTGTGATGATTCAAAGAGTTCATAAATTGCTGATTGAAGTTATTGGATATCCAGATATTGAAATCAGTGCAGTTATTCGACGGCTAGTTATTCAAGTCCCCGAACAACATCAGTTTAACAAAATCTTGAATCGCTGTTTTTATATTTTAATCAATCATTGGCAAATGCGCGCTGCATCAAAAATCGCCATTGTTGGATTAATTGCCCTGTTCAATCAGCAAAAAGAAAACCAATATTCTTATTCTTCTCCTTTGCCGAAATATGTTGACCAACTCAAAAAGATGGTCGATCGGTTTTGCGAAAGTCATGAATACAAAATGATCGACAAGCTTTTTGTTGAGCCGATTATTCACGCAACAGTTAAAGAGTTTGAGGAAACTGAAGATTATCAATTTCTGCGTATTTTAATTAAAAATAAATCTGATTCTAAATCAAAATTATCGCCCATTTTAACTTCTCCACTCAAAACCCAAATTCATCGATACCCTTATCTCTATCGCTATTCTCTCGTGTCTTCTAGTAGCTCAAGGGAACACCAACAACTGTTGCAAGAAATTCAAGCAGAACGGCAATGGGAATTTGAACTTAGTCTATCCCAATATGCCAAATATTTAATTAAAAAAACATCAGGTGTAGCCAGTCAAAAGCCTTTTGCTAATCCCACCTTGCTTAGTGACCAGGATTTGTATTTAGCGATTAAACAGTTTACAGGAAAAGTGGAAGGAAATTCTAGTTATAAAGATTTAGCTAGAGCATTCCTAGAACACACAGAACAAGTTGAGTCATATCAAGAATTTAAAGATGATTTTTATCAGTATATCATTACCGCAATTGATGCTGATTTTCGGTCTCAGCAATTTAATTTCAAATTAAGACGACAACTCAAAAGTTTGTTGCCCGAACAAGATAATGAAGGATTTAATTCACTGTTGCTCAATCAAACTTGCGAGAGACTATTGAGGTTTTTGATTGAGAGTCCCAACGATCCAAACCACTATATTTTCATTAATTTAATTGCGAGCTTAGGGGAACTCAAGACTAGCGCTTTGTTGCTGAAAGTTGTTTTGATTTCTGGACAAAGTCAATCTAATTTAGGACGACAATTATTTCAGTGGTTTAATTATTATGAGTCTAAGCCTCTGGATCAAATTCAATGGTTTGTTAATTTCCTGGAAAATATCAATATCGCGTTAGTGATTAATAATGAAACCCTCGATGTCCCTTCTATTCAAAACTATCTCAAATAACTTGATTTAGGGTTTGCTGAAAGAATGAGCTGTGCAGGTTAGACAATAGACAATAGAGAGGGGAAATTAGCAAGATAGCTGTCTCTGTATCTATCCGATGGAGCGTTACGGGAACTTTTCCAAGTCAATGTCCGACTATAGCCTTTTTTGGGTGGTGACTCCAGGAGGATTGGATTAAAACCTGTTTCTGTCTGGGGAAGGGGTTCGCCTGTTCTCGACTTGATCGGTGGAGTTTTAAGTTAAATGTCAAGTTTTGTCAAAGAATGCAACATTTCAGCAAGTCTGCCGATGAGTTTGGCACAGTAGAGAAAGGAAGGGATATAACGGCTCAATCCTGACTCACCTGCCATCTAGGTGGACTGTCATTGTAAATCTCACCATCTTAACCGTTTAGATAACCATGAAGTTTAACTATTACACCTTTTGGCTCCCATTATGGGCTTATCTTCAGCAACCCTTGTTTAACCCAGAGTCTCCCACGATCTGGAGTCCCCAGCAATTTTGGTATCGCTATCAATTAATCCTTCTGGAGCGATGCTGGGAGAGGAGTCATCAGGAGGGACATCCCCAGGCTTGAAGGGACTCTCAGCGATGAAGGATAACAGAACAGCGATCGCTTGAATGGTAAACTGACAGGCGATCGCTATCCTTGTGGTTAGATATGCTCAAACGATATAGTCGATTCATCTGGGTTAGTATGGCGATCGCTATGCTAACAATATTTCTCCCTAACCTTTTGACTGCTGCATCAGCACAACTTCCCCCTGTTGTTGGTGGCGCTCAAGAATCTCAAACCACTGCTGACAGCTCCCAATTAGTCTATGGTACAATCTCCCTCAATGGACGTAAGCTTTTTGATGTTTCCGATCGTCCTTCTCTAGCCCAAAAAACTCGCCGACACCAAACGCCTTTACAGCAGCGCATTATTCAAATTGAAAGTAGACTTAAGCAAGTTATTACCACCGAATTTAACCCCAAAACTTTAAGCATTACATCCAAAGAATACCAAGGATATACCGTTTTAATTTCCTCCGATCTTCCTCCGTTTCAACCGATACCCATTGTGGAGATCGCAGAGAGAGATAGTCAATTGTATGGACAACTGATTTCTCGCTTAACTCCTAATGCTATTGAAAGATTAAAACAAATCCTAATTAAAGGCTATGAAGAACTACAGCCGACCTATATACACCGCCAAATCAGGATTTCTATAGTCATTGTAGGCGCTACAATTTGGGTCAGTGTGATTTTACTGTATGTAGAAAGATTAATCAAGTTTAGATTCAAAAGAAATACTCAAAATCAGCCAAGAGGAGCCGATCGAGAACTCCCCCTAGAAGATCCTAATCTAGACCCTCGATTATCCACTCCAGATCGAGATCTTAACCAAAAAGAACAAAAGGAAATATTTCGGTTACAAACTCAAATTTCACATGGGCTACAATTACTGATAAGGAATGACCTATCGCCGAGAATTAGAGAGCAAGGATGCTATGGATTCTTCTATTTTATGGAAATCGCAAAATGATCTAGAATGTGAAGGAGGATAATATAAGAAAAACATCAAGATTTTAATCATAGCTTATGATAATTAACGGCGAACAACTGATTGCTCAACAGAGAGATTTTTTCCGGTCTGGACAAACCAGAGAGTTGAAATTTAGAAAATCTCAGCTTCAAAGGCTGAGGGCGGTAATTGAGCAAAATAAATCCAAAATATTGGCTGGATTGAAAGAGGATTTAAATAAACCTAAATTAGAGGGTTATTATGAATTTAGCCCGATCGCCGAAATTGATTATGCCTTAAAGAACTTAAATCAATGGGTAAAACCGAAACGCACCTTCACTCCCTTCGTGATGTGGCCTTCTGTCGGCGAAATTTATCCGGAACCCTTGGGTGTAGTGCTGATTATCTCTGCTTGGAATTATCCGTTTAATTTGGCCATAACGCCCCTGGTGGGAGCAATAGCAGCGGGAAATTGTGCTGTGGTTAAGCCTTCGGAGATAGCCCCCAAGACTTCCGGAATTTTAGCAGAAATCATTACTGAAAATTTCGATCCTAACTATATTGCTGTACTCGAAGGAAATGCCGAAGTCAGCCAAGAACTCTTAGCCCAGAAATTCGATCGTATTTTATTTACGGGTAGTTCTAGAATTGGCAAAATCGTCATGGAAGCCGCGGTGAAACACTTAACGCCAGTGACGTTAGAGTTGGGAGGAAAAAGTCCTTGTATTGTGGATCGAGAGTGTAACTTGGCTTGCACAGCGCGGCGGATTATTTGGGGTAAATTTATCAATGCCGGACAAACTTGTATTGCTCCAGATTATGTGCTGGTAGATCGGCGAGTTAAAGCCGATCTAATTCAAGCGATGCTGTCTGAAGTTAAAGCTTTCTATGGTGAAAACCCGGAAGAAAGTCCAGATTATGCCCGCATTGTGAATGACAAACAGTTTAACCATCTCCAGGGATTACTGCAAGAAGGGAATATTCTTTGTGGAGGGCACACCAATGCGGAAACTTGCTATATTGCCCCCACTTTGATTGATGGAATAACCTGGGATTCCTTGGTGATGCAAGAGGAGATTTTTGGACCAATTTTACCGATTCTAGACTATGGTGAGATTGAGGAGGCGATCGCCGAAATCAATCAACGTCCCAAACCCCTCGCTCTCTATCTCTTCTCCAAACGCTCCCCAGTTCAGCGCCAAGTGCTACAACACGTCTCATCGGGAACTGTCGCTCTCAACGATACGGTTTTACAGTTCAACATTCCCCAACTGCCCTTTGGGGGAGTTGGACAAAGTGGCATGGGCCGCTATCATGGATTGGCAAGCTTTCAAACCTTTAGCCATTACAAAAGTGTCTTAAGACGCTGGTTTTGGCTGGATCTCAACTTGCGATATCCCCCCTATGGCAACAAGCTCCAACTGTTGAAAAGACTCCTGAGATATTAACCGCATCATGACTGTGCCCGAACCTACCTCTTACCACGACAATCTTTGCGATCGCCTGTTTATTGCCCTTTTTACCCGCAAAATGGCTGCTGTGGTGGGTAAAGGTAGTTCAAAAATAGGCTATGAAGGCTTTGTTGATGTATCCCAGAAAATCATGCAGGGACGCAATTCCTTAGAACAACAACAATTGGTGAAAAAGGTCTTAAATTCCCTGATTCCTGCTCCCATTTTAACCATTATCCGGACATTGACCTCCCCTACCCAATGGGTGTGTGAAGCCAATGCCTGGTTTGCAACGCTCTTATTTGAATGGTTAGTTGGTCCGTGTGAAACGAAGACAGTAGAAATAAAGAATAAAAATCAAACAATTCGGCAACAAAAAAGCGCAGTTCAGATTAAAAAATGCCGCTATTTAGAACAAAGCGGATGTGTGGGAATGTGCATTAATATGTGCAAACTCCCGACTCAAGACTTTTTTACCCAGCAATTTGGCATTCCCTTAACCATGACTCCCAACTTTGAAGATTTCAGTTGCGAAATGGTATTTGGACAATATCCCCAACCTTTAGAACAAGAAGCCGCCTTTGAGCAATCTTGCTTAAAAGATCATTGTGCGATCGCCTCCGTGAAGCCTGAACCCTGTCCTCGCGTGCGCGATAGGTTAAATAATAAGTAATAAGTAAATTGTTACAATACAAGCACCCAACCTAAACTCCATGACCATGTCTCCCACCGAAACTATTTTCAAACGGGTTTCTCCTCCCTTCCCTGGAAAAGGAACCCTGCCCACCATGTACGATCTGCCTAGTGAAGAAATAGGAGATTCTGGATTGCCTGACCTGTATCATCTGTGGCAAGCAGAACTCTGTAGTGCCACATTTCATCCTCCAACCTATCCCCCCGAACAAATCTTAGTTGCTGGAGACTTAAATCTCTACTATGACCCCGAACATACCCTATGGTACAAGCGACCGGATTGGTATGCTGTCGTAGGAGTGCCTCACCTGTACGATGAAACCGAAGCTCGGTTAAGTTATGTGTTCTGGCAAGAAGAAGTGCCACCGATTGTGATGATGGAACTACTCTCCCCAGGAACCCGCAATGAAGACTTAGGTAAAACCGAGCGACAGGGAAAACAGCCAACCAAATGGGAAGTCTATGAGCAAATTCTTGGTATTCCCTACTATATTGTTTTTGACCGCTATCGAGACAAGTTGCAAGTTTTTCAACTGCAAGGAAATCGCTATCAAGAGCAAGAACTGACTGAATCGAAATTCTGGTTTCCGGAATTAGAATTAGGACTAGGATTATGGTTCGGGAAATACCATGGATTAAAACGACAATGGTTACGCTGGTACGATGCAGAGGGAAATTGGATTCCCACGCCAGAGGAAATAGCTAATCGTGCCCAGCAGGAAGCTAGTCTTGCCCAGCAAGAAGCGGAGAGAGCTAACCAACGAGCTAACCGTGCTGAAGGTGCCCAGCAAGCAGCTATTCCTCGGCTGTTGAGTATGGGTTTGAGTACCAAGCAAGTTGCTGAAGCCTTGGGATTATCGGTTGAAGAGGTGAGTCAGTGGGAATGATACAGTGCTTTGCGCTGTGATGCGGGGATAGGGGGATGGGGAGATAGGGGGAGCAAACAATAGACTTGATGGAGCTTTTAGCTGTTCTATATAGCAGGTTAAGCTGGTGTGTTTACACAAAATCTGTAGGGGCGAAAAAGCCCCTACCTGCGGTCTATGTTGAGTTGTGAACTAGACTAAACTATGGGTTGGAGTATAAGACGTAATCGCCCGCATATACTGCGCCCGTTCATAGGCAGACTCATCTTCACAATGGAGTTGGGACATAGAACCCTGCATTTGCTTCACGGACTCATAGCCATGCTCTTCCATCCAATGGTTAATTTCTTCTTCCATCACTTGGATATGGTGAATTCCATGACGGAGCAGGGTAGAGCAAACCTGGGTGACTGATGCGCCAGCCATCAAGAGTTTAATCGCATCATGACCCCGTTGTACGCCACTGGTGGCAGCTAGGTCGCAATCAATACGACCATAAAGAATGGCAATCCAACGCATGGGCAAGCGCAAGTCATGGGTACTGCTGAGGACAGAACCGACTTCTACCTCTAAATCTTCGGCGTTAATGTCTGGTTGGAGGAAGCGGTTAAACAGCACTAACCCATCTGCTCCGATTTCACTAAAGCGTTTGGCCATATTGGCCATGTTGCTGAAAAAGGGGCTAAGTTTGAGAGCAATGGGAATGGTGACTTCTTTTTTGACTTCGCTTAAGGTGTCGATATAGTTTTGTTCTACCTGTGCGCCACTCATGTCAAAGTCAGTGGGGACATAATAGATGTTTAACTCGATCGCGTCTGCGCCCTCGTCTTGCATGAGTTTGGCGTATTCCACCCATCCACCAGAAGAAAAGCCATTGAGACTGGCAATAATGGGAATATTAACGGCTGCTTTGGCTTGGCGAATGTGCTTTAAGTACAATTCTGGGCCGACGTGAAACTCGTCAGGTTCTGGGAAATAGGATAGGGCTTCAGCAAAGCTTTCTGTGCCATATTCGAGGTGATGGTGCAGTTCAAATTTTTCTCGCAGCAGTTGTTCTTCAAAGAGGGAATGGAGGACAACGGCAGCAGCACCGGCATCTTCGAGACGTTTAATGGTGTCGATATCTTCCGAGAGGGGTAGGGCAGCACTGGGAACGATCGGCGATCGCAGATTGAGACCTAAATAGGTTGTGGTTAAATCCATGGTAATGGGTAATGGGTAATGGGTAATGGGGAATAGGGAATGGGGAATAGGGAATAGGGAATTTCCCCCTATCTCCCCATCTCCTACTCCAAGGGAGTTACTCTTCCGACTTCAGACTCCGTTCGGCGAGATATTTATACATTTCCCACCGGGTATTGACATCTTGTTGCGCTTCTTTCAATAAGCGTTTTGCGTCTTCTGGTTTGGTTTTGGTCAACATCTTGAACCGGTTTTCGGCGTACATGGAGTCTTTAACGCCTTTCTTGGGCGATCGCGAATCCAACTGTAGGGGATTTTCACCTGCCTCCGTGCGTCTGGGATCGTAGCGGTAGAGCAACCAGCGACCACTTTCTACAATTGCCTTTTGATGGCTCATACCAGTGGTCATATTAATACCATGGGCGATACAGTGGGAGTACGCAATAATCAAGGAGGGGCCGTCATAGGCTTCAGCTTCTAGGAAGACCTTGAGGGTATGTTCATCTCGCGCCCCTAGAGCCACAGAACCCACATAGATATTGCCGTAGGTCATGGCAATCAGACCTAAATCTTTCTTGGGCGCAGGTTTACCACCGGCAGCGAATTTAGCGACGGCTCCCCTGGGGGTGGCTTTGGACGATTGACCGCCCGTATTGGAGTATACTTCCGTATCCATCACCAGAACATTCACATTCCGGCCGGATGCCAGCACATGGTCTAAACCACCATAGCCAATGTCGTAAGCCCAACCATCACCGCCAACGATCCAGATGGATTTTTTCACCAAATAATCGGCTAAACTGAGCAATTGCTGCGCGTCTGGGTCGGTATTACCGGCGAGGAGTTCTTTCACTTGGGCTACATATTGCCGTTGCTCGTAGATATCCGCTTCGGTTTTTTGGCCATTATTGAGGATTTGACTAACTAAGTTATCCCCTAGGGTGCCGGCTAATTTTTGCACCAGTTCGCAGGCAAATTCTTGATGTTTGGAAATGGCCAACTGGAAGCCTAAACCAAACTCGGCGTTATCTTCAAACAGGCTATTGGACCAACTCGGCCCCCGACCTTCACTGTTCACACTGTAAGGTGTAGTGGGTAAGTTACCGCCATAGATAGAGGAACAACCGGTGGCGTTAGCGATGACCATGCGATCGCCGAATAACTGGGTTGCTAGTTTAATATAAGGCGTTTCCCCACAACCGGCGCAGGCTCCAGAGAACTCAAACAGAGGTTCTTGCCATTGCTGTTGGCGAATACGTTCTAAGTTTAAGGCCGCGCGATCGGGATTGGGCAGTCCGAGGAAGAAGTCCCAATTTTGGCTCTCTTGTTCCCGCAAGGGTAACTGAGACTCCATGTTAATTGCCCGTTTCGAGGGCATGGATTTGTTCTTCGCCGGGCAGATATCGACACAAACGCCACATCCCGTGCAATCTTCGGGAGCCACTTGAATGGTGAATTTTTGTCCAGCAAAGGCCTTATCTTTGACATCGATAGACTTGAAGCTTTCCGGTGCATTGGCTAAAGCACCGGCATCATAGGCTTTACCGCGAATTGTGGCGTGGGGACAAACAGCAATACACTTGCCACATTGCACGCAAACATCCGGGTCCCAAACCGGAATTTCTTGAGCTACATTCCGTTTTTCCCATTTCGAGGTTCCGGTGGGATAGGTTCCATCGCAGGGGAGCTTACTGACGGGTAGGCTATCTCCTTGCCGGGCAAGCATTACCCCTTCCACCTCCTGCACGAATTGGGGAGCAGCGTCTCCAATGGCGGGTAAAATATGCAGATTGCTATTGGCACCGCCGACGTTGACCTCATAGAGGTTATCCAGGGTTCGATCGACAGCTTTGATATTCAATTGAACAATTTCTGCCCCTTTCTTACCATAGGTTTTTTCGATCGCCTTCTTAATTTGAGCGATCGCCTCATCCCTGGGTAAAATTCCTGCCAAGGCAAAGAAACAGGTCTGCATAATCGTATTGATCCGATTTCCCATCCCGGTTTCCCGTGCCACCTGGTTGGCGTTGATGACGTAGAATTTCAGACCTTGGCGCACAATTACTTCTTGGATTTCCAAGGGGAGTTTATCCCAGACCTCTTCTGGACCGTAGGGACTGTTAAGTAGGAAAACTGCGCCCGGTGCTGCCGATCCCAACACTTGGAGTTTTTCTAAGAATGTCCATTGGTGACAGCCAATAAAGTTAGCTTGGGTAATCAGATAGGTGCTGCGAATCTGATTGGGGCCAAACCGCAGGTGAGAGACGGTAACCGCGCCGGATTTCTTGGAGTCGTAAACAAAGTAGCCTTGGGCATAGTTATCGGTATCGTTGCCGATAATTTTAATTGAGTTCTTATTGGCTCCAACTGTACCATCGGAACCCAAACCGTAGAACATCGCCCGCACAACACTATCGGGTTCGATAGAGAAGCTGGGATCGTACTCTAGAGAGGTGTTGGTCAAGTCATCGTTGATGCCGACAGTAAAGTGGTTTTTCGGTGATTCTTGGCTGAGGTTATCCAAGACGCTCTTGACCATGGCGGGGTTAAATTCTTTGGAAGATAAGCCATAGCGTCCAGCCACAATTTTAGGCACACTCCGTTCACTGAGCGGAGTCGAAGTGGCTTCGTAGAAGGCAGTCACCACATCTAAGTAGAGGGGTTCGCCAGATGCGCCAGGTTCTTTGGTGCGGTCTAAAACGGCGATCGCCTTTACGGTTTCGGGAAGAGCGCTAATGAATTTACTGCCGTCCCAGGGGCGATACATGCGCACTTTTAGCACGCCTACTTTTTCCCCTTGAGCGACGAGATAATCAATGGTTTCATGGGCGGTTTCACAGCCGGAACCCATGAGAATGACAACGCGCTCGGCATCGGGTGCGCCGTGGTATTCATAGGGTTGATATCTGCGTCCAGTCAGTTGGGCGAACCGATCCATGGCTTTCTGCACTTCTTCGGCGCAGACATCATAGAAGGGGTTGACGCTTTCTCTGGCTTGGAAGTAAACATCCGGATTTTGAGCCGTTCCGCGCAGAGCGGGGCGATCGGGGGTTAGGCCGCGCGATCGATGGTCGTAGACGGTGCGATCGTCAATAATTGCCCGCAGGACACTCTCTTCGAGCAGTTCGATCTTTTGCACTTCGTGGGAAGTCCGAAAACCGTCAAAGAAGTGGATAAAGGGCACACGGGACTTAAGAGAAGCTGCTTGAGCCACCAGCGCTAAATCATGAGCTTCTTGTATCGATGCCGAACACAGCAGAGCGCAACCCGTTGCCCGCGTTGCCATCACATCTGAATGATCCCCGAAAATGGACAGAGCTTGAGCCGCAACCGAACGAGCCGCAACATGCAATACGGCTGCCGTTAGTTCCCCAGCAATTTTGTAGAGGTTGGGAATCATGAGCAGCAACCCTTGAGATGCGGTAAAGGTCGTCGTTAAAGACCCCCCCTGTAGCGATCCGTGGACTGCTCCTGCGGCTCCTCCTTCACTTTGCATTTCTACGACTGAGGGTACGGTTCCCCATAGGTTCGGCCGCCCCTCCGACATCCAGGCATCTGCCCATTCTCCCATCGGAGAGGAAGGAGTAATGGGATAAATGGCAATGACTTCGTTGAGTTTGTACGCAACACGGGCTACTGCCTCGTTGCCGTCTAGTGTTGCATAGTTTTTGGTGTTCATAGGTAATTCGAGTCCTTTCGGTCTACGACTGAAGATGAATGGACACAGCTCAGGGGCTGTTGACCTTTTTCCCTAGGTTGGGGGTCTAATTTCGAGAGTTAAAACAATCATTTCATTGTTTTTCTCGATCGGAATTTTATCGGGGTGAAAACTTGCACTCTCCTGAGAAGTTCAATGGTGCAAACCCTAGGATTGTGCAGGGATTATTTTCGGGTAATTTGTTTGGTTCCTAGTCCAGTCAATTCTTTTCCGATCATGTAATAAGTCCCTACAGTTTGGAATAGGTTCTTAATCTTATTTAACTGAATGTATTAATTTGTTGTAAATCAGCTAGGGTTTGTTCAGCTTCATTTTGATCGACAATTGATAGGGCAAAACCGACGTGAACTAATACATAGTCATGGATTTGAGCTTCGGGGACATAGGCTAAACTGACTTCTTTGATTACGCCTCCAAAGCTAACGCGACCCATTTTTGTCAGGGGATCTTCACCAGAGATGCTAATAAGTTTTCCAGGCACTGCTAAACACATTTTCCACCTCTTTAGATTTAATCTTCTTTTAAGCATTCGTTAAGATAAATGCTTGCTTGCTAGGAGTATCATACAATGGGGAAGTAGAAGGAAAATTCAGTTTTTTTTTAATAATATTATCGTAGGGTGGGCAGGATATTGCACCTAGAAGTTGAATAATACAGCACTTCGCGATGCTATATTCGTTAGAATGTTTCCGGTGAGTAGCTCCGTTGTTACTGATTCCCATTCTTCTGTATTGCTGGAGTTAATGGTAGCGGCTTTGATGTTAATTCTGGAGGCGGCGGCGATTTGATTTCGCATGAGGGCAAGTAGGGGAGAAATGAGGAGGGTGGGGCCATTTCCTCGATCGCGCAGAAGGCGAGTTGCGAGAAAATAGACTAGACTTTTGCCCCAACCGGTGCGTTGTACTACCAGGAGACGAGCTTGATTTTCGACTCGGGTTTCAATGGCTTCCCATTGTCCCTCTCTGAATTCTGCTACGGGGTTGTTGAGAGCAATGCGTAGAAAGTTTAAGGCTTGTTGTCGGAGTTCATTAGGCATATGAATATACAACTCAAAGAGGTAGAAGTACGTCATAAGTTCGTTGTTGTTATAACGCTGCTGGCGATCGCCCGTTAATTCCGATGTCAAGTTTGTCTCTTTCGTCTGCCTCAAAATCGAGCTAGTTTTAGATTAACCTTAATCAGGCTAGAAGCCTGAACTACTGTCTACTGTTTAATAGCCCACCAAAATCCTCGATTCCATGTTTGGTGCTTGACTCCACTAATGTCCATGGCACTTCTGCCAAGACTTTTTTAAATTTGACAGTGACTTGGGTTGTTGACGACAGCAAGCCTGGAGCCTAGAATAGAAGTAACAAAATTGCAAACAGAAAATTGATAAAACCGGGGTGCCTAACTTAATTTTTTTGTATCCGAAAGGAGACGTAGTTACAAAGATGCTAGATAGGTACAAAAGAACTGTAGGTATTGATTCGGTGTTTTTGCGGGAGTGGCAACAGTATCAAGGCTGTCTCTACCGTTGCTGTCTCCGACGCATGAGAGGGAACCAAACGGAGGCGGAAGATGCTCTGAGTATGGCTATGCTTAGGGCTAGGGAGGGTTGGCGAACCAGCAGCAAAGCTATTGATAATGTGAAGGGGTGGTTGGTCAGATTGGTGAATAATCTTTGCACGAACCTGCTTAAAAAGCGCGATCGCTTGGTCTTCGAGATTGTGGAGGAGCTATGGGTTAGCCAGGAAGAAGAACCAGATCTTGCCGCTACGCGGCAAGATCTCGAATTTTTTTTTGAGGGAGAGGTAAATAATTTATCTCCCAAGTTGCGGGAGACTTTTTTTCTCTACTGGAAGGAGGAGCTGTCTTACAAGGAGATAGCGGAACGGTTGGCCATTTCTCAGGGGACTGCCCGCAAGCGGGTTTCTAATGCCAGGGCCATTTTGCGAGAGCGATAGAACGAGTATGACGGAGTGGCAGAGGACTCTAGTTCTTCGTTGGCAGCGGATGTGGAAGGGACGAGTGCGGATGAGTTGTCGGTGGGGGAACCTGCCTCTGGTAGGTTGGGTGAAGCGAAGGGGAACCCAACAAGGGTTAATCCAGCAGAACTGAGGCCAAAAGAAGAACTCCAACGGTCATTTCTGTCGTTGCCAAGGAGAGAGCAATCTCAAAGGCCCAAACGTTGTTCCTTGTGCGTAAGTCCCGAACCCTGGCTCAAATCTAAATTGCGTATGGAGTAAGTTGGACTTGATTCTTCGACCCCAGGCAGTCGGGGCTATTTTGGTAGGACTTACGCAAAAAAACGTATTTCTGTCATTGCGAGCGACAGCGAAGCAATCTCAAACGTCGAATTTTCGTCAACCATGGGTAAGTCCTGGGATTAAGAATAGATATCAATTTGAATTGCCCGGGAGATGGGTCTGGTGCTATTTTGCGTCAGGCCAGATTGGACGCGGGAAAAAAAGGTTAATCGGTAAGGGGCGCTCGGTATTTGGTAAAACCCAGCTTCTTTCTCTGCCTTTCAGGGGGCCTTGGGTTCCGGTTCCCAGCAGCTTACCTACGGAAAAAATCGCCCTGTTATCGGGAAAATGGCCCGGTCGTCCTCCTTAAGAAAGAAATTTTCTCTATTTTTAGGTAGAAAAGTTCATAAACTGCCACCCAAAATAGTCTTATTAATAGAAGGAGCGATAGAGCTTGTCTCCAAGACGTTGCTGACCGAGGGCGTAGAATCTGCTTTAGGTTCTACAAATCTGACAACCAGGGTTTTTTAAGGAGTAAAAGGGTGAATTTTTTAACGCGAGAAGTTACCAAAGCGATATACCGCATTGTAACGTTTTTGGCACAAGGAACTTTTGCCAATAGGCTTATTTTGTCTAATAAATATGAATACGACTACCAAGTTCTAGCTCCTCTAGCTATGACAGATGCACCACCTAGCCTAATTCCAGGACTACCTAAACTGCCTGCAAAAGATGAACTTCCCAATAAAAAATGGCTGAGTTCAGTAATCGCAAGTATTGCGAGTCAGAAAAGCAAGCCTCCTATGAGTGCACCTGGTTGGAGTGGGGCTGAAATTGATTCGTTAGAGTCGATTAGCGAAGAAATTAAAGCTGCTGAGGGAGAAGAAGAGCTAAAAAATGCTGTTTTAAAACTAAAATCAACTCTGGGATTAGGAGATACTGGCCAGGGATGGCAAGGGTATCCTAAAGCTGCAAATGACGTTCAGTTGGAAGGCAATTTTAGGGAGGAAGATGAGTTTGACAAGATTGATAAAGAAATAGATGCTTGGTTAAGCAAGAGGATAGAGGAAGAGTCTCCAATTTTTTTAAGTGCTGGCGACATCGAACAAGCTGAAGAGGTCGAGGAAAACAATCGCGAATTGTACGGACATCTCCAGGAAATTACCAAACTTTTAGGGCGAGAATTAATTGAAAGTTCGACGGATTTTCCAGAGCCACCTCAAAGTGCTGGTCCCAATCCTACTCTGGTAGATTACGAAAGGTTAGTTGGGTCGTTAAGCATAAAGCCGGCAAGTTTAAGCAATTTTCAACAAGATAAAGTTTTTGCTTATATGCAGGTAGCCGGACCTAATCCAGTTATGCTGAAGCAAATCAAAAAAGTTGATTCTGGCTTGTCAATTACTCACGAACAATACCAAGGTATTGTGTTCGGGGATTCTCTAGAGGCGGCACTACAAGAGGGGCGACTTTATCTGGCAGATTATTCTAAGCTGGAGGTTCTCTTAAGCGGTAACTTTGCTGGCTTGCAAAAGTATATGTATGCTCCAGTGGCTCTATTTGCAGTGCCACCAGATAAGCATTCAGACCAGAACTTGCTGCCCGTAGCAATTCGCTGCAAACAGGCTTCAGGAAACGATAGCTGCGTGTTTACTCCCAGGGATGGAGACAACTGGATGACGGCTAAAACTGTCTTGCAAATGGCAGACAGTAATTATCACGAGCTAATTTCTCACTTAGCTCAAACCCACTTGTTTGTCGAGCCGTTTGTTCTGGCGACTAATCGCTGCTTTGCCGATAAAAACCATCCCGTAAGGCTTTTGCTGAAGCCTCATTTAGAGGGCACTATATTTATTAATTACGCCGCCCATAAATTTTTACTAGCACCAAAAGGCCCTATTGACTCCCTATTGGGTGCTACTATTGGCAGTAACTCTCAGTTAGCTATAAAAGAGGCTCAAAGCCGCTTGGCTAACTTTAATGAGGTTGCTTTTCCTGGGACTTTAGAAAAACGCGGCGTTAATAATTCCAAACAGCTACCAATTTATCCTTACCGGGATGACGGGCTGCGGGTTTGGGATGCGATTAATCAGTGGGTTAATGAATATTTGCGTCTGTTCTACGAAAGCGATTGCTCTGTAGAGACGGACGAGCAACTACAAAGCTGGGCCCATGAATTGCTCTCTAAGGGAGGTTGTCACATTGGCGAAGAACGGGACGGTCGAATTAAAACCCTAGATTATCTAGTCACGGCGGTTTCTACAGTTATCTTTACAGCTAGCGCTCAACACGCTGCTGTTAATTTTCCGCAGGGCGGCTTGATGACTTACGCGCCAGCATTTCCTTTGGGTTGCTATTCTCCAGCACCGACACAACCCCAACAGCAGCAAAACTTTATGGGGCTGTTACCACCGTTAGAGCGAGCGGAGTTGCAAGTAACAGTCCTTTATTTGCTTGGCTCGGTTTACTACACGAAACTGGGGGACTACTCAGGCTCGCTTTTTAAGGATGAGCGAGTGAAAAAGGCTTTGGATAGCTTCAAGGAGAAACTCGCAAACATCGAGAAGGCAATTTTAAACGAAGACAGTCAAAGGCTTGTGTCTTACAGGTATTTGCTGCCCTCGAACATTCCTCAAAGCATCAATATTTAGGGAGCATCTCAATTTTGAATAAAACCAAGAATTTGAGGCTTTTTGGAAATTGGAAATCGGGAAAATGGCCTTGTCATCTTCCTCAAGAAGGAAACTTTATTAGGACTTACGCAAAAAAACGTACTTTTGTCATTACGAGGGGCAGCGAAGCAATCTCAAAGGTTGAATTTTCGTTAACCATGCGTAAGTCCTGTCTATTTTGAGGCAAAAAAGTTCACAAACTGCCACCCAAAACTGTCTTATTAATAGAAGACAAAAAACAAAACCTGGAGTAAATAACTGGATAGTTCGTGCGTTTTGGTACATGAAATTCAACTATAAGATTTGAAAAGATACGATTCTGACGTATAAAAACTTTCGGCTGGACTTGCAACAAGAGGGAATAATAACGGAGCAATCTTTATCTAATGGCCACAAAATAGCAGCAAAAAATTATAGTATGCAGACTGCTAATGAAACGTTTGCGACAGTTTATATGGATGTGGCGAAAGTAATCGATAGTTCGCTTGCGTGGTATAAATATTCTATTACGGACAAATATTACAATATCAACAATATGTTGTCGTTAAGCGAGTTATTTGATATGTATTGCGAAGATGTCTGTAAACCAGACAAAAATTGTAGTTTTAATCATGACGAACTAACCAATATAGGTAATTTTTTTATCAGTAGTTTTAAACAGTCCAATAAGAAGTCGTGCAAGCAACTGTTATACGTCTAAAGGATTTGTCGGTGGGGGTGGTGCGTTGCGGCTAGGTCAATATTTATCGTGAAAACCCATAATTTATCGATGCCGCAACACACCCTACCGAGGGCGACACCATCGACAGAACCCCGAATTCAATTTTGGGTTAAATTCACATATTTATTGATGGGATTTGTTGGTGGGGGTGGTGCGTTGCGGCCAGGTCAATATTTATCGTGAAAACCCATAATTTATCGATGCCGCAACACACCCTACCGGGGACAACACCATCATAGGTAGGGTGTGTTATGCGGCCAGAAAATGTGAATGGTGACAAATCAATCATATTTCCGCATAACGCACCATTCATAATTACGCGATCGGCTCTGTTCGATTGTATCCTCCGTTCCGCAGGTAGCCGCGATCGCCTTTTCGATGCTTCTGGCTTGGGGAGGCAACTGGTTGTAACAGATGTAGTTTGCCAAATTATGCGATAATTATTATTCTCATTCTTTTGTGCTAATGTCATCACAATATTGCTGCCCGGACTTCCGTTGAAGCTGTCGAAGAAGGAATGCTATTGGCTCCTAAGTTTGACCCCAATGGATTCATCCCCGTTATCACTACGGATGCTGCAACCGGCAAAGCCGAATTGCAGATCGTTCGAGGTGAGCCATGAGCCAGGCCTATGTCATTTATCCTGATATCTGTTGCCTCAACCGTCCACTGGATGACTTGCAACAATCAAAAGTCAAACTTGAAGCTGAAGCAATGCTGTCTATCCTCCAAAAATGCGAAGATCGAGAGTGGTTACTACTCAGTAGTGATGCAATTCGGTTTGAAATCGCCAGAAATACCGATTCATCCAAGCAAGAACAGCTAGAAGCTACCTTATCCATTGCTCAAACCCATCTCTCCTCCACGCCAGAAATTGAAACTTCTGCCCAGGAGTTGATGCAGCTAGGATTTAAGCTCTACGATGCCTTGCATTTGGCATTTGCCCAGTCAGCGTCCGTCGATATTTTTCTGACCACCGACGATCGACTTCTGCGAAAAGCCAAGCAATATCCTGAAATAGTGACTATCCCGGTTGAAAATCCAGTTGTTTGGTTGATGAACCGATTACAAGAGGAAAATACAAACCATGAAACAAGCTGAAATTAGAAAAAATGGCTACAAAGCTTTGACTGATTCGCTCGGAGTCGTTGGTATGTTGCGCTTCCTTCAGCAACTCGAAGTTGGCAGCGGTGACTACACGCTGGAACGGCATCAAGCAAGCGTTCCCACCCTTGAAGAATTTCAACAATTTACCCATACAGTCTATAAGCCTTAATATAACTTTTACGATGTCCCGTATCTTTGAACATTTTTCTTGTTTAAGTCCCGATAACCGATCGCCTAGTCCTTTGGAACTAGACCGCTCTAGTCTTTTTGTGAAGGGGGGGTTAGTGCTAGTGTGAGGTGGATTTGGGTGTTTAGAGTCAGGTCATCCTCTAGCTGTGTTTCCTAGGATGGAGACAAGTTCAAGGAGGTACTGACGATGTTACAGAATGTTCCTGAGAAGCAGATGAGAAAGGTACGATCGCTGTTGGCGATCGCCTGGTTGCTTTTAATTGTGTCTCTGATCTATGACCCCATTTCACCCCTGTTAACCCATCCCGATACCCACTGGAGCTTACTGCGTCTCGATCCGAGGTTATTCGATCCCAAAGAGTGTCACGAGGTGATGACGGTGCAAGGGCAGTGTTTTATTGAGCGTCCCTATGCGATCGCCACCCGACTCTTTTGGGGGGTCATTATCGGTGCAGTCATCTGTATCGTTTTTCTCTTCGGTCATGAAAGTTGGCGCAGAATGTGTCCCCTATCCTTCTTTTCCCAACTGCCTCGTTTATGGGGAATTCAACGGCAAAAACAAACCACCAATCCTCGCACCGGTAAAGTGCGCTCTGAAGCAGTAAAAATTGACCCCAACTCTTGGCTTGGTCGCCATCATATCGCCTTTCAGTTTGGATTTCTGTTTGTCGGTTTGTGCCTGAGAATGTTATTTTTAGACTCCCATCGTCTCCTGTTGGCTGCTTTTCTGAGTGCCACTATTTTAGCCAGTATAATTGTCGGCTATTTATTCGCGGGTAAAACCTGGTGTCAATATGTTTGCCCCATGGGGCCAGTGGAATTATTCTACACCGGTCCCAGGGCATTATGGGGCAGTCCGGCCCATGAAAAAACCACCTCTAAGATTACCCAATCCATGTGCCGGGCGATCGATGAAACCGGGAAAGAAAAAAGTGCTTGCGTTGCCTGTAAATCTGCTTGCTTTGACATTGACGCAGAACGCAGTTATTGGGACTCTTTGAAAGACTCACAGCGTAAGTTTTTCCATTATGGCTATGTGGGGCTAGTGTTGGCATTTTATTTATATTACATTTTCTATGCTGGGGACTTAGACTACTTTTTCTCTGGGGCTTGGACCCATGATGGGGAGCAAGTGCAACGAATCTTGACCCCTGGATTCTATGGATTCAATCGGGCAATTCCCATTCCCAGATTGATTGCCGTTCCTCTGACATTTTCAGTGTTCACGTTAGGGAGTTATGGAATCTTATGCCGTCTAGAAAAAGCCTATAAAGCCTATTGTCTACGCCAAGACCGAGAATTTTCAGTAGAAAAAGTGCGCCATCATCTATTTTCATTTTCCACCTTTGTGACATTTAACTTTCTCTTTTCTGTGGGAACCCATTCTACGTTAGAGTTATTTCCAAAATGGCTAGAGTGGGGAATTCAAGCTCTGGTTCCAATTTTAAGCGCTACCTGGTTTTATCGAACTTGGAATCGCTCGTTAAGTACCTACCATAAAGAGAGTGTAGCCAGTAGCTTGCGTCGGCAACTGAGTAAGTTAGACTTCAATTTTTCTGAATTCCTAGAAAATCGTTCTTTAGAGGATCTCAAAGCAGAAGAAGTCTATGTTTTGGCTAAGGTACTGCCTGGATTTAGTCAAGGGTCTAAGGTGCGGGTTTACCAAGGAATTTTGCGGGAAATGTTAGAGAAGAAGATGACAGGTTCTCAGGAGTCTTTAGAGTTGTTGACTCAGGTACGCTTGTCTTTGGGAATTGGGGAAGAGATGCATTTTAAGGTACTATCTGAGTTGGGGGAAAAGTATCCAGAGCTGTTATATGGCGATCGCCCGTTAATTCAGATGTCAAGTTTGTCCCTTTCTTCTCCCTCAAAATAAAGCTAGAATCGGAGTGGAGTCTTTCATCTAAAATAGTGCATTATCGATGGATGAGGGCATGGGGTTATTCTTCCCCTTCCTCTCCATCTTTTTCTAATGCATCAAATTAGATAAAAGAATTCACTCCTGCTATACTAGAGAGGATCTATAATATTACAGCGCTTCGTGCTAAGGAATAGGGAATAGTTATGACCCAAGCACAAAATCAATTTGATGTCACCCAGTACTTTGATGAAAACTTTTCTGCTCAATACGATCGTAAAATTCACTCATTTTGTCCCAGTTATGATGCTTTACATCAAATGTTAATCCCTTGGTTGCAAGAATTACCAGAAAATGCTAATTTTCTTTCGGCAGGGGCTGGAACTGGGAAAGAAATCGTAAACCTCGGAAAAGTTTTTCCCAACTGGAGTTTTGTTGCTGTTGATGCTTCTTGCGATATGCTCAATGCTTGCCATCAGAGGATCAAAAATTTGGAGATGGAGAGTCGAGTCACATTGGTCAACAGCAAGGTGAATGACTATAAATTCCCCGGTGGATTTGATGGCGCATCATCTATCTTTGTTGCTCACTTCATTAGAGATAAGCAAGAAAAGTTAGCCTACTTCAGTTCACTTGCTAGGAATTTGAAGCCCGGGGCAATTCTAGCGATCGCCGATCTGTTTGGCGATCGAGAAACGCTTGAATTTCGTCGATTGCTGAATGCTTGGCTCATGTCTTACGCACGCCATGGTATCTCTGAAGAGCAATTGGATCGGGATCGAGAACATATAGAAAGAGATGTAGACTTTATCTCCGAGAGGGAATTATTTTCTCTTTTAAATCAGGCCGGCTTTATCAAGCCCCTAAAATTTTACCAAACCTATCTATTTGGCGGTTGGATCGCCACTCGAAGCAGTTGAATTAAAAAGGTAGGCGCGATCGCCTATTCAATTCTAACGTTGTTAGCAGATTGTCGATCGACAGAGCCACCCTACCCGCCTTGGGTTATCTGTCTTCAGACAAGTCTCGCAATTGTTCTCGATATTGGGCTAGCATGGCTTCCATTTGTTGGAGTTGTTCTTGCAATTCTTGGTTAGTTGCTTGCAATTCTTCCTTAGCTTTTCTTTCTTGTGCAGCACTCTCCCCAGGCGTTAGAACTAACTCACCTTCAGGCGTAAACCAACGGAGTTGTTGGCGATAAATTCCTAAATATAATCCTAACGGCTCACTCCACAACAAGCCTTGTTCGTTGGGTTGAATTTCTTCATATTTGCCATTGACTAAATGGAAGCCTTTGAATTCTAAACTTTCTGGGTTGGGGTCAAACCAGAAATAGTTGGGAGTGCCAAAGGTGTCTTGGTAAATTTTCTTTTTCTTTGTACGGTCGGTTTGGGCGGTACTTGGAGATAAAATTTCAACAATCGCATCGGGATACTTGCCCCCTTCTTGCCAGACGACCCAACTTTTTCGCGGTTTGCGCTCGGTGTTCATAGCGACGAAAAAATCCGGGCCGCGAACGCGGGGAACATTCTGTCCGGGAGGAGTGTAATAAATACTGAGGTTACCGGCAGCAAAGAAGTCTTGGCGAGATTGCCAATGCCACTCTAAACTGTTTAGCAGTACCATCAGTTGGGCTAAGTGGAGATAACTTTCCAATTCCGGTTCATCACTTTCTATTTCACCTGAAGGAAAGATAGCATCTTCTGTGATTTCGGGTACAGGGGTTGTTGGGTGCTGAGTTTCGATAATAGACATGGGCGATCGCGTGCCAGGTTTCTCTTAAAATAAAGATGTATTATAACTTGGAAACTGCTATGGCTCCATCTCTTCCATCCCTGACCGGTGCTGAAATTCGGCAAACCTTTCTCGATTTTTATCACCAGCGCTCTCACAAGATTTTACCGAGCGCGTCCCTCATTCCTGAAGACCCGACCGTATTATTGACGATCGCCGGAATGTTGCCGTTTAAGCCCATATTTTTGGGTCAGCGTGCGGCTGAAGTTCCCCGTGCTACCACGTCTCAGAAATGTATCCGCACCAATGATATTGAGAATGTGGGACGTACTGCCAGGCATCATACCTTTTTTGAGATGTTGGGCAACTTTAGCTTTGGGGATTATTTTAAGGAACAAGCGATCGCCTATGCTTGGGAACTCTCCACCAAGGTGTTTCAACTCCCCCCAGAGCGTTTAGTTGTCAGTGTATTCCGAGATGATGATGAAGCCTTTGCTATCTGGCGCGATCGAATTGGCATTCCCGCCTATCGCATTCAGCGCATGGGAGAAGAGGATAATTTCTGGAAATCTGGCCCCACTGGCCCCTGCGGCCCCTGTTCGGAAATTTACTATGATTTTCACCCAGAATTGGGAGATGAAACCTTAGATCTCGAAGATGATACCCGATTTATTGAATTCTATAACCTGGTTTTTATGCAATATAACCGGGATTCTGAAGGCAATTTAACGCCCCTGCAAAACCAAAATATTGATACGGGACTGGGGTTGGAGCGGATGGCGCAAATTCTCCAAGATGTGCCCAATAATTATGAGACAGATTTGATTTTTCCGATTATTGAAGCCGCAGCGAACTGTGCCGGAATTGAATATGACAAAAGTGATGAAAAAACGAAGGTTTCCCTGAAAGTGATTGGGGATCATGTGCGCGCTGTGGTACATTTGATTTCTGATGGCGTGAGTGCGTCCAATATTGGCCGGGGCTACATTCTGCGTCGGTTAATTCGTCGGGTAGTGCGTCACGGCCGGTTGTTGGGAATTACGGAATTATTTACGGAAAAAGTGGCTGAAGTGGCGATCTCCCTTTCCGAAGGAGCTTACCCCAATGTGCGGGAGCGGGAAACCCTGATTAAATCGCAATTACAGCAGGAAGAATCGCGCTTTTTAACCACCTTAGAACGGGGTGAAAAGCTGCTGCAAGAGATGATTGAAAAGGTCTTAAAGGCAGGACAAACGGAAATTTTGGGTAAAGATGCATTTAAGCTTTATGATACCTACGGTTTCCCCTTGGAATTAACCATGGAAATAGCTGAAGAACAAGGGTTGACCGTAAATCAGGAAGGGTTCAACTCATCGATGCAACTCCAAATAGAGACTTCTCAAGGGGCCCATGAAACCATTGATTTGATGGTGCAAGGGTCTTTGGATCGGTTGGCTGAACATATCCATCCGACTCAGTTTACGGGATATACGGAACGGTCGGGGATGGCGCAAATTCAGGCGCTTTTAGTAGACGGAAAGTCCGTGGAAATTGCTGAAGCGGGAATGTCAGTACAGATCGTCTTAGATAAAACTCCATTTTACGCAGAATCCGGGGGACAAGTGGGCGATCTCGGTTATTTGTCGGGATCGGATGTGTTAATTCGGATTGATGATGTGCAAAAAGAGTCGGATTTCTTTATCCATTTTGGCCGTATTGAACGGGGAATCGTAAGCCTGGGAGACTCAGTAACCGCGCAGATCGATCGCGCTTGTCGGATGCGGGCCCAAGCCAATCATACGGCGACCCATTTGTTACAAGCTGCCTTGAAGAAAATTGTCGATCCTGATATTGGTCAAGCCGGGTCTGCGGTCGGGTTTGACCGTCTGCGCTTTGATTTCAATTGTCCCCGCGCTCTCACGGCTCAAGAGTTAGAGCAAATTGAGGATTTGGTGAATACTTGGATTAGTGAAGCGCACGGGGCGGATGTACAAATTATGCCTTTCGATCGGGCGAAGGATAAGGGTGCAACAGCCATGTTTGGCGAGAAATATGGCGATACGGTGCGCGTGGTGGACTATCCAGGGGTGTCCATGGAGCTGTGCGGGGGAACCCACGTGCAGAACACGGCAGAAATTGGCTTGTTTAAGATTATCTCCGAAACTGGGATTTCTTCAGGAGTGCGCCGGATTGAGGCGGTTTCTGGGGCTGCGGTGCGGGAGTATCTGCAAGTGCGGGATGCGGTGGTTCGGGAATTGGGCGATCGCTTCAAAGCCAAACCCGAGGAGTTGGTGGAGCGGGTCAGTAGTCTGCAAACTGAGTTAAAAGCAACACAGAAGCAGTTAGAGCAAGTACAGGGAGAATTGGCGATCGCCAAATCGGATCAATTGCTTTCCCAAGCAGAATCTGTCGGTGAAGTACAGGTATTAGTTGCACAGCTTGATGTCGATCCCAATTCCCTCAAAACGGCTGCCGAACGGTTATTACAAAAGCTCGGTGAAGGCGCTGTCGTTTTAGGTTCCGTTCCCGAAGCCGATAAAGTCAGTTTAGTCGCTGCCTTCAGTAAATCCGTCAATCAAAAGGGCTTACAAGCCGGTAAATTTATCGGTCAAATTGCCAAAATTTGTGGCGGTGGAGGCGGTGGGCGACCCAATTTAGCCCAAGCCGGAGGGCGCGATCCCAGTCAGTTACCCACAGCTTTAGAAACAGCGAAAACCCAGTTAACCGAAGCCCTCTAATCTCTAGTTTATGTAGGGTGCGTTACGCTGTTGCTCACGTACCCTACTGCTTAAAAATTTATCCATTACCAGCGCGTAGCGTTATAGTGCCATGAACGAATTGATCGCCACTTCTAACCGAGAAACTCAATTACGTTGGACAAGTTCTGACCTGGATTTACTGCCTGATAATAGCAACCGCTATGAAATTATTGATGGAGAACTATTCGTGACTAGAGCGCCTCATAATAAGCATCAAGATACCTGTGGAAATCTTTACTATGAGTTGAAAACTTGGTCAAAAAGAACTGGGTTAGGGTATGCAGTTATGGGTGCGGGTGTATTGTTTAGCGAGGGGGATGATGTGATTCCGGATGTGATTTGGATGCAGAAGGAAACGTATACGTCCTTAGTGGATGAATCTGGACATTTCCGGGGCGCACCTGAACTGGCGATCGAGGTTTTATCGGCAGGTACAGAAAATGAAAGGCGCGATCGCCAAGTGAAGTTAAAACTCTATTCATCTAGGGGAGTTTTAGAATACTGGATTGCTAACTGGAGAGCTAAACAGATAGAGGTCTATCGCCGCAAGAATGGGATTTTGAAATTAGAATTAACTCTATTAATTGAGGATGTGTTAACCTCTCCTTTATTGCCTGAGTTTGCTTGTCCTTTGTCGGAAATTTTTACAGAAGAATATTAAGATTGATACAATCCGGATGGGTCTATTGTTCCCTCACCCCTGTCTCCCTATCCTTTACCAAAAATAACCGTCTTCGATGGTGGTTTGGCCGTCAGTGGGGTTGTATTTCAGTAGATATTCGCGACTAATGGCTTCTTGATAGCGTAGATTTTTGACTTCAGTTGGGGCAATTTCGGTATCAGTAGACAAGAGAATAACTTGATGGGAGGCGCTGGGAAAGTAGCGCTCGATCAGGTTTTGGCGGTGGGAGGAATCTAGGCGACCAAGTGGAGTATCAATAGCTACGGGAAGTTGGCGACCGGAGACTCTAGCCAGTCCCCAAAGAAAGGCGATCGCCAATAATTGCTTTTCTCCAGCAGATAGGCGGTGTTTGGGCAGGGGTTGCCCCTCGCAATCATACAAGGATAAGCTGTAATCTTCAGTACTAATCACGACGCGCTGAACGAGGTCAGATTTGTGAAGTAGGTAGCGGAAGCATTCAGTAACTTGGTTTTCAAGCTTATTGAGCTTTTTCAGGGTCAATTTTTCTCGATATTTTTCTAGTATCGTTTTCACCCTAGCAATGGAATTGATGATATGGGTCGCATTTTCCCGCTTCAGAAATTTATCGCTGTACTCTTTGAGTTTCTTTTTCGCTTCGTCGATGCTGCGCTCAAGCTCTCGCAGTTGCCGATGTTTGTATTCTAAATCAATTTCTAATTTGGTCTTTTTGTCGTTGGTTTGTTCTTTTTTATTCATTAATTCTTGGTAGCGTTCGGGAGAAGCAGCAACGGTGAGTTTGCGCTCGATATCCATCAGTTGCTGTTCTAATTTTTCTAGATATTTGGATTCCGCATTGGCTTTTTCCCGTTGCGTGGGAATATCGTAGATCATTAGTTTTTCTAGGGTTTCTAGCTCTTCGGGTGTGGCGTGCAACCAGGTGTTTTCGGGGGCTAGTATTTCTTGAGCTAAACTGTGGTAATCTTGCTGTAAAAAAGCTTCAATATCTGTGGTTTGGGAATCTGGAAGTTGCAGGGTATGCAGATAGTCGAGCAAACGGCGATCGCGCTCCTGAATGCGATCGCGGGAAATTTGTGCTTTCAGGGACTCCTGTTCCGCTTTTCCTTGAGCGATCGCCGGCTCGATCAGGTCTTCAATCAAGCTCAGGGGTAAGGAGCTGGCAGCTAAACTCACCAGTGCATCCCGAGTCTGTTGGATTTTGGCTTCCTCGCTCTTTTTCTGTAAGTCAAGCTGATGGCGTTCGGCGGCGATTTTCCCCCCTTCGGAAACAAAGGTATTTTCGGCTTCTTTAGCCTTTTTAACCGCCCGTTTGAGCATATGTTCTGTATTCTTAATTTCTTGGGCAATGCGCTCCTTGTCCCCATCATAACCCTTGAGCTGGCGGTCAATTTCCTCTAAATTACCCAATTCCTGCTTATCCGCGATCCGCTTTTGGTGACGACGGGATAAGATCTCTAAGTCGGTATCCAGGCGATCGGCTAATTCTAATCCCAATAAAGATTGAATGGCTTGCACAATTAACGGAGGAGGAGCATCAAGATCGGCCAATTCTTTCATCTGTTCGCCATCAAATAAAAACAGATTAGAAATGCCCAAAGGTAACAAGTTTTCGATATAATCATCCCAGGTGTCTCTGAGGGTATTTTCGGGAAATTCACCCTTACCATTCAGAATTCCCAGGGTATCTTTACTGTCTTGCCTTGTCCAATAGCGGATGATTCGCAGTTCAGTATAGAATTGAGAGTCAGGATCATCAGGGTTTAGAGTATCCGTTTTAGCAATTTTACTGCTATCGCCAGAAATAATCTGCACTAACAGTTCTAACCGAGTTTTTTCTCGATCTTCAATATGGCGGTTAACACATTGTTTCAGAAAATTACTGTAACTGAGATTTCCTCGTGTAGAACATTCGGCGCGATGTCCATAGAGAACTAAGCGAATGGCATCCATAAGGGTGGTTTTCCCTCCTCCATTCATTCCTCCTAACAGCAGTATAGGTTTACCATCGTTCGGACGCAGGTTGAGGACTTGTCTCCCCTTATAAGGGCCGAAGTTTTCTAAAACAAGTTCCAAGAAAATCATATCAATTAAAAATGATGGGGTTTTTAGCGTAATTAGAAACCGGGTTTCTGATTATAGGGATTCAGACGAGGAACTAAATTTGATGTCTCCCCAACCTAAACTGAGTTGTTGAGTTAGGGGTTCGGGTTCGGGTTGGTTGTCTGGATGGTTCGGATTAGCTTTTTCAGGATTTTTAATGAAGTATTCGACTTTCTGCGCGTCCCCTTCTAAAGCGGCGTTTTTGATAGCATGTTGAAGATAGGCATCTTTCAGGGCTTCATTTTGTTCGCGAGAACTCGATTTAAAGCACTTGCTCAAAGCATCATAAATACCGGAGCGACTGCCTTTGTTTTGATATTGGCGTTCGGTATTGAGCAGTCTCGCCAGTAGCTCAAATTCCATGGAGTCCTTATCAGTGACTTCTTCTAGAACGCTCCACTCGTCTATACCGAGCAGGGTACGATCGCCCTCTGGACGGCGATCGATAAATTCTTCTCCCGTAACTTCTTCATAAATTCGCGGTAAGCTATCCTCAAATTCATGTTTTTCTTCTAACCAAATGCGGCGAATTTCGCTCAATTCTTCCAGAGTTATCAATGTTATTTCTCCCATTTCTGGCGGTGCAGTTTTGCGAACTTTTACCTGTACTTCGAGCAGTCGTCTCAGTAAGTATTCGCGCCATTCTTTTTTATAGGGACCGGGAATGGGTTGAAGTTCTGTGTTTTTATCTGTTCCCTGTATTTTGCGTTCAAACAGTTCTACTTTTCCATAAATGCGCCGAAAATCTCGTCTGTCTCGATCATCTTTTAAGTCTAGTTCATTGCGAATATCTAAAAGGGGTTGCAGCCATTCCTTTTCTTCATCATTTTGGATCATCGCTTCCATTGATTTATCCTTATTTACCATCGTACAAACCCAGCAACCAAACCGAGAACTTCCACAACTCGGAGTTGAAGTATCGACGACTAGGGGGCATTCGTTATCGGCAGTTGCTCCCCGATACATAGAAAATAGATCTTTGTTGTTGATTCCCCAAGGATTTTCCCATTGCATGAGGTACATCCAAACTTCATCGGTTCGCCAATCTTCAATTGGGCTATATATTAAGGAATTAGGTAAGCAGGGATTAGGACTTAAGCGCTCACGCACTCTTTTAGCTTCATATTTTTCTATCCGTGTTGCACGTACAAAACTTTCCGCTTTACGAATTCCTAAAACAACAATCGTTTCACCATAAGTTCTAATCACGTCTCGGATAAAGAAGTTCACTGGCTGAATTTTCATTCTATCTGTACACCACCGAAAACCTGGGCGAGGCGCAGGATACCCTTTACCCAGCAAACAAACCCAAAAACTATCTTTGAAATTTGGATAAAGTAAGTGAGCCTCAATGGGCATTGCCTGCTCTTTTGCCGACTTTCTAAGATTTCTGATCGATTCTTTTACCCAAGCAGCAACAATAGGATTTTCAACTAAAGTATCTGTGGTGATGACATGAACTGTTTTAGTTCTGCGCTCTATCGGTAGTCTAGATAAGGCATTCCAGATAAGCTGTAAAATTACGGTTGAATCCTTACCACCACTGTATCCTATCACCCAAGGAATTTCATCTAGACAGTAAAGATCCTGAATTTCCTCAATGAGTTTCTCAATCGTAATGATAAACTCATCAACGGTACGCTGTGGCAAGAGTGAAGGCTGAGTTGCTGTCATGACAAAAAATCAGTATTTTGGGAGTTGGTAATGTGACTTTTTTTTGTTACCATATTAAAATATCAGTTAGTTACAAGTTTTTACTAGATTCTTACAATATGTCTACACATAGTGACTCAAACACCCAACAGCCATTAGCACTTGATGAAGTTTTAAGCCCCTACTTTGCTCAATACTACCAACATAGGTGCTATCCTGCCTTAATTTTTTATCAAGGAGGCCGGAAGATGTTACAAATCAATGTTCCTGCTTACGATCTATCGAATCTTTTACAAGCTAAACCTTCTACCAAGAATAATCCAGATTCTGGAAAAAATCGTCCAGTTTTACAGAAACATGCTGAAGAAATTAAAAAATATATTCTAGAAAGGGTTCGCAAAAATAGGCCATGGGTACTAGGAACAATCACAGCTAATGTTGATGGTTCCCAAATTAAGCTTATTGAATTAGGGCGAGGTATGGGTTTAGTCGTGATTCCCGGTAATGTGAAGTTAGACATTACTGATGGACAACATAGAATCCGTGCAATCGATGACTTAACAAGGAGTCCAGACATCCAAATCATTGGAAATCAATATTTTCCTATCACTTTGATTCTAGAATCAGACCTAAAACAATGTCAAACTGATTTTCGTGACATGGCATATACTAGACCTTTGGACAAATCCCTACTTGTATCATTTGGAGAATTTGAAGGGCGAATCGGTATAGCTAAAAAATTGATTGAAGTTGTCCCAATGTTTTTCAAGAAAACTGAGCAATCCGAAGTCACACCAGCCACACGAAAAGAATACAAGCTAATTTATAAGATTAATTATATTGTTCAATTTGTGAGTTGTGCTTTCAGTAATAATAATAAAGCAGAACTGAAAGATTATGATGTTGAAGCTTCATCTAATGTTTTGGTTAACTGTTGCAACGAATTTTTCCAAAATTGTAGTGACACGAAGTATATTTTTGAAACTGAGTTTGAAACTTTAACTTGGGAAGATGTGGTCAGATTCCAAAATCAGTGTATTTTGAGTATAAGTGCTGGCTTACAAATTTTAGGACATTTATTTTATCTGACGTATGATTCCCACCAAAATGTTTTGGATTCTCACAAAGTATGGAAACTTTCTCAACTAGATTGGTCAATAGGTAGTAACTTATGGGTAGACAATTTAGTTAGACCAAACCTAACTTCTAGAGATCCTAACAAACGATACAAAATTTTATCTGGCAGAAACAGTATGATACCAGCCGTGAACCGAGTTAAACAAGAATTAGGGTGGCTTGATACTTTTGAACCTTTCTAAACTCCTTCAATTCAATATAACTTCCCATGCCTTCAACTCACCCGTCAACATCGATTTCCAAACCGGTATTACCTCCGACATCACTCGCCAAAACTGTACCTTCTTTCCCCACTACCTCTTTAGTATTACACACTTTTTAAAAAACAATTCAAGTTTTAGAAAACATTGAAGATAAGGTTGCTTATCTTCTCGCTTGCGTCCCCATCTTCCCATTCCCCACCTAAACTGAGAGAGAACAGGACAATTGGGAGTTTATCATGGATACACAATCCACTCAGGTGGCTTTAGCGGTTCTGTATCGCGAAAATCGTTATCTGATGCAATTGCGCGATCGCATCCCAGGCATCCTATATCCAGGATTTTGGGGCTTGTTTGGCGGTCATTTAGAGCGGGATGAGTCCCCAGATGAAGGTATCCGACGGGAATTACTCGAAGAAATTGCCTATTGCCCCCCACACTTGGATAAGTTCGGCTGTGATAGAGATCCGGGGATTGTGCGCCATATTTATCATGGTGCGTTAACCGTGCCACTGGAAAAATTAATTTTGGGTGAAGGATGGGATATGGGGTTAATGACTCCTGAACAAGTGCGGGAAGGAGAGGCATTTTCAATCAAAGCCAATGAAGTTCGCCCCTTGGGAACCCCCCATCAACGCATTGTCCTGAGTGTAATTAACGCCGGTTTGGGGTAAGTTGTTGCACTTGGCGAGCATCAACCAGAATAGCTAAAAAACCGCGATCGCTTAACGACATTAAGGTAGCCGTAGCTTCTTCTTGATTGCTACTCTGGAGTGCCAGTAAATAAGAATTACCCTGGAAATTCACCCAAGGAATCGCCTTGTTCAGAAGGATTTGCAGTTGCTGAGGAGCATCCTGTCGATTGTTGGCATTGACTAATACTGCAAACCCCGAACCGAGGGGCGAGCCGGGGTTGCTTGGCAAGACGGGGGGATTGAATGGACGAGTCCCAATTTGACCTAGGGGGGGTGCAACCATAAAAGCGGGTAAGCCCGTATTCTCGTAAATATATTGGCTCCAACGCTCACTCACCTGGGCGTTGGCTAAGTTGCGGATTTGGGTAACAATTTCGTTATTATATTGGCAGATTTGGGCCGTTTGATTGGAGGGTAAGAGATAGTTCAGCAGCAGTTGTTGGCTAGAGGGGTTGGGTGTGCGCACGAAAACCATATATTCCCCTGGGTTTGGCGGAGGACAGGAAAAGCGGTTAGTTTGACTCCAGGCAGGAATAGAAGAGAGGAAAAACGTCGATAATCCGGCGATCGCACTCACAAATTGAGTCAGACTAGAGGAGTTAGGGTAAAAAGGCATAAGATGTAGAATAGAGTCTTTGAGTGGGCAATCTTACCCTTGAGCTATCTTTGCCTACTGCCTAACCCGTTTAGTCTGAACAGGTTATCCGTCTTAGGAAACTTAAGACGAGGCAACAAGGGAAGCTTTGGGGTCAGGAATAGCATCTGATGGGGCTTCAAATTCACCCGTCAGCACATATTCTAAGCGAAGTTTGAGCCAAGTGATAAGTTGAGGATCTGTTGAGATAATCGCGGCTGCCGGTTGGGGGCATTTGGCTTTAGCCCCTGCAAGTTCAGGTGCTTCCAGAAATGCCGGTTGAGCAATTAACCAAAAGTCAATATCTTTTTCTTTCTCTTTGTAGTTACGGGTTCTTTCCCGAAAGACTTCTTCGAGAGGTTCGTCTTCCATGAGGAATTTCTTGCTGGCGAGGACGTAGTGATAAGTGGTCATAGGGTTTGGTTTGGATGAACACAGAGTGTTATTTTACCGGTAAATGGTTATTGGGAAAAGGCAATGGGTAATGGGCCATGGGCAGTAATTTCCGTGTCCTTGCCCCCCATTCCTAAGGTGTGGTGCCGAGGATAGCGTGTTTCATCTCTCGAACCGCTCGTTCTAGGCCGACTAGGACAGCCCGGCTGATAATAGTATGGCCGATGTTGAGTTCTTCCATGCCAGGAATACAGGCAACGGGGTAAACGTTCCAATAAGTGAGACCATGGCCAGCGTTTACTCGTAATCCTAGGGTACAAGCTCTATCACAGCTTTGGGTGAGCAAATCCAGTTGTTCTTGTTGTTCATGCTCTTGGTGCGCTTCGGCGTAGGTTCCGGTATGGAGTTCAATAAATTTGGCTTTGATGTCCGCTGAGGCTTTGATCTGGTCAAGGTTCGGATCAATGAAGAGGCTCACCGGTATGCCCGCATTTTGCAAGGTTTGTACCACATCGGCAAGACGCTTTCCTCCAGCGATAACGTCTAAACCGCCTTCTGTGGTCACTTCTTCTCGACGTTCCGGAACCAGCGTGATATAGTCAGGTTGGATTTCTAAGGCGATCGCCACCATTTCCTCCGTAGCCGCCATTTCTAAGTTCAGATGAGTCCGCACTGTCTGGCGCAATAATTGTACATCTCGGTCTTGAATGTGGCGACGGTCTTCCCGAAGATGCACCGTAATCCCATCTGCTCCACCAAGTTCTGCGAGTACTGCTGCTGCAACCGGATTGGGTTCTACGGTTTTGCGAGCCTGGCGGATAGTAGCAATATGATCGATATTTACACCTAGGGTGGGCAAAGATCTATCTCCTATGGGTTAATCTCATGGGTTTTCTATGGATTATTTTACCAGAAAAATTGGGTTTAAAGCCCCGCCCTTCCAGGGCGGCTTTTTCGGCACTCTGGTGTTATAATCCTATCATGAGAACCCTAAAGTTTAAGCTATACCAACATAAACGAAATAGATACCTGAAGCGACAAATCAATGGGGCTGGGGTCATCTATAATCATTGCGTAGCACTTCATAAGCGCTACTACCGCTTGTGGGGTAAATACTTAAACTGTGCCCAACTGCAAAAGCATATTGCTAAGTTAAGAAAGTGTAATCGTTTTTGGCAGTTAGTTGGCTCTCAGGCGGTTCAAGACATTTGCCAGCGCATAGATAAAGCTTATAAGCTATTCTTCAAACATCAGGGGAAAGGTTTTAGACCGCCGGGTTTTAAGAAGGTTAAAAAATACAAGTCCTTCACCTTAAAACAGGCAGGTTATAAATTCCTAGGTGGCAACCGGGTAAAAATAGGCTCTAAAGTCTATCAGTTTTGGCAGAGCCGGGAAATAGAAGGCAAGATTAAGACTCTAACAGTAAAGCGGACACCATTAGGTGAACTGTTTATAACTGTTGTAGTCGATAGCTCAGAAAAACTTATCACTCCTAAGTCTGGTAAAACAGCAGGGTTTGATTTTGGCTTGAAAGATTTCCTCACTTGCTCAGAAGGATTCAAGATTAAATCTCCTTTGTTCCTGAAGCAGTCCATCCAGGAGGTTCGTGAAGCGTCTAGAGCTTTATCGAGCCAGAAAAAAGGCTCTAAGAATTGGCACAAGGCAAGGCTCAATCTGGCTCGCAAACATGAAGCCATTGTTAATCGTAGGCGTGATTGGCACTGGAAATTAGCTCATGAATTAACAGATCGCTTTGATGTTTTGTACTTTGAGACCCTCAACTTGAAAGGAATGCAACGACTTTGGGGTAGAAAGATTAATGATTTAGCCTTGACTGAATTCCTTTCCCTTCTTGAATGTGTAGCTGCCAAAAAATCTAAGCGTGTGGTTTATATCGATCGATGGTTTCCCAGTTCTAAGACTTGCTCTGAATGTGGCCATGTACTCAATGAACTGAAGTTAAAAGAGCGTCAATGGTCTTGTCCTTCATGTTCAACTAAGCATGATAGAGACTTAAATGCGGCTAGAAATATAAAATCAGTTGGGGCATCAACTGATTCGTTAGGCGATGTCAGACAGTCCCAGACTGCTATTGCTGTTTGACCGGAGAATCCCCACGCCTTTAGGCGTGGGGAGTATGTCAATCTAATTTGGTGAAATGAAACTTGAATCAAAAACGAGTAATCTCCCAGACATCCTTCAATAGATCCTAATTTTTAAAGCTCCATCGAGTCTGTGGTTTGCTCCGCCGATCCCCCATCACAGCACAAAGCGCTGTAATTGCTCATGACTCCTCTCGGTTCTGTTGTTCAAGGTTCCCTTTCTAAAGGATTAGAAGTGCGCTTGCATCCCGATGTATCGGTTGAAGAAATGCGGGTGGGCAAGTTTTTGGTGATTCAGGGGAGGCGATCGCGGTTTTTCTGTCTCTTGACTGATGTAACCTTGGGAACGGCAAGTCCGCGCATCTTAGCCAATCCCCCCGATCCGAATAACTTCTTTTTGCAAGAAGTGTTAGCTGGCAGTAGTACCTACGGAACCCTAGAAGTTACTCCCATGCTGATGATTACCCCAGAAGAACAGACCATTGCTCCATCGCGTTCTGATTCTCAATCCAATTTAGCCTCATTTTCTGCCCAAACTTCTGTTGATTTTACGCTCAAACCGGTTAAAACCATTCCCAGTCACTTTAGCCAAGTGTATGAAGCGCAAGAACTAGACTTCCGCACAGTATTTGGTTGGGAAGATGACCCCCAGCGTCATAATTTTTCTATTGGTCAACCGGTAGATATGGAGGTTCCAATTTGCATTGACTTAGACCGATTTGTAGAGAGAAGTAACGGTATTTTTGGTAAATCAGGAACTGGGAAATCCTTTTTGGCTCGTTTATTACTGTCTGGCATTATTAAACAGCGAGTTGGAGTTAACTTAATCTTTGATATGCATTCTGAATATGGTTGGGAAGCCGTTTGTGAAGGCAAAACAGTTAATACCGCGAAAGGCTTAAGACAACTGTTTCCGTCCCAAGTGCAGGTGTATACCCTCGATCCAGAATCAGCCAAACGCAGAGGCATTCGAGATGCCCAAGAATTATATTTAAGTTTTGAGCAAATTGAAGTTGAAGATCTGGCTTTAGTGCAACAGGAATTAAACCTATCTGAAGCGAGTTTAGATAGTGCCCTCTTGCTCAAAACTCAATTGGGACGCAATTGGATCTTACAGCTTTTGAACATGAGTAATGAACAGATCCAAGACTTTTGTCTTGATAATAATGGGAGCAAGTCCTCGGTTACGGCGCTGCAACGGAAACTCAATCGCCTCACCCAACTCAAATATTTAAGGGGAGCCAGTCGCCAAAATCCGTTTGGGCAAATTCTAGATACGTTAGCTGCGGGTAAGCATGTGGTGATTGAATTTGGTTCCCAAGCGAATTTACTCTCCTATATGTTAGCGACGAATATGATTACCCGCCGAATTCACCAATCCTATGTGAAGAAAGCCGAACATTTTTTACAGACGAAGAAATCGAGCGATCGCCCCCTGCCCCTCGTGATCACCATTGAAGAAGCTCACCGGTTCCTCGATCCGAGCATCAGTAGCCAAACCATTTTTGGCACGATCGCCAGAGAAATGCGCAAATACTTCGTTACCCTCCTCGTCGTCGATCAACGTCCCTCTGGAATCGATAAGGAAGTGATGTCCCAAATGGGAACCCGTGTAACCGCTTTATTGAATGATGATAAAGATATTGAAGCTATTTTTACCGGTGTTTCTGGAGCCGGAAACTTGCGATCGGTTCTCTCGAAACTCGATTCTAAGCAGCAGGCTCTAATTCTAGGTCATGCTGTTCCCATGCCGGTGGTCGTCCAAACTCGTCCCTACGATCAACAATTCTATACCGAAGTCGGTGAAACCGCTTGGGAAGATATCCCCGATGAAGATATTTTTGCCGCAGAAGAAGCAGCAATGAGCGATTTAGGGTTTTAGTCCTTACACCAAAATTTGCACTTTTATAGCACAATAACAATGGGATCAACGGGAGCATAACCCATCAATGGGGCTTGAGATAGTCAATCAAGAATGTCGAGGTCACAACACGATTGGATAGAGGGTTATACCATCTTCCTTCAGGAGTATCTACAAGAGGGGCGATTATCTCCTGAAATTGGAGACTGGATACAGGAGGCGATCGCCGCCCAAATTCCCCTATCCACCCTATTTCAGTGGCATCATCACAGTTTATCCCAGTTTTTACAACAGGATCTCAACCCCGAACATTGGCCGCCCTTACTCGAACAAGCCGCAACATTTCAAAGCCACAATTTAAGTCTTTACAACCTAAAGAAAAGTGTAAACCATCTGGTTGCTGGGCCAGTCTTAGGCCAAGAAAGTGCCAATATTCCCAGTAAAGAACAAGCACTTAAGCTCAGAGAACGTATGGAGTTTGAGCATTTAATCAGTAGCATGTGTACCCAGTTTATGTGGTTAGACTTCCGAGAACTCGATCGGGAAATAGAAACTGCTATTGGTCGTTTAGCTCAACATTACCAGTGCGATCTCGCCTATCTGTTTCAATTGGGGGACGATCGCCAGATAGCCCAACTCCGGTATCAGTGGTACGATCCTCAGATTAGTCCCTTACCCCCCCTCTGGCATCAAATTCCCGTAGAATTTACCCCTTGGTGGATGAAACACCTGAACGAACACCAAGCCATTCCTATCCATTCTTTACAGGATTTTCCGCCAGAAGCCAAAGCCGAACACGCGATCGCCTCCGCGATCCAAGCTCAATCTTTACTACTACTTCCCCTGATCGATAGCGATAAATTAATAGGATATCTAGGATTTTCCACCATTCGGCAGCCTAAAATCTGGGAAAAAGATTGCATTAAACACCTCAAATGGGCCAGTGAATTACTGACTTGTACCTTAAAGCGAAAACAGGTAGAACTCACCTTAGAACATCTCCATGAACAAATGGAATTATCGATTGAGCAGCGCACCCAAGAACTGCAAGACATTAACTCTCAACTTCAAGCGGAAATTCGAGAACGCCATCAGATTGAAAACGCCCTACGCCAAAGTGAAGTGCGATTTCGTCATATCTTTGAAGACTCTCCCCTAGGAATTGCCATTCTCAATCCTGAGTATGGCTTAGAACGAGTTAATCTATCCTTGTGCCGGATGTTAGGCTATTCTGTCTTAGAGTTGCAATCCGTCAACTTAGTCGATTTACTCCATCCTAACGATCGAGACTTAACTCAGACTCTCCTCAACCGGTTGATGAAGGGTGAAATTCCGTCTTTTCAGGTCAAGCAACGTTGTATTCATCAGAGTCAGGAATTTTTGTGGGTCAAAGTCATTGCTTCAGTCATTTCCACCTCTGACTCGTTGATACAACCGTCCCAGGTCAGTCCTACCTATGGAATTCTCATTGTTGAAAATATCACTGAGCGAAAACAGGCCGATGAAACCCTAAAGTTAATTCAATTTACCCTTAATCGGGTGATGGATTCTGTCTTGCTTATTGATGCTCACGGTCAACTCATTTATGTCAACGATCGCGCCTGTCAAACTTTAGATTACCGCCGCGATCAATTATTACGGATGAATATCGGGGAAATTTATCTTTCTTGCCGCACGTCTCCTTGGACGGAGTTTTGGACTCAGGTAAAATCCTCCGGATTTATGCGTGTTGATTCCGTCTATCAGAGCCAATCTGGTGTAGAGATTCCTGTAGAAATTAATTTCAATTTTTTTCAGTATCAAGGATTAGAGTATAGCTGTGCGATCGCCCGAGATTTGCGCGATCGCCAAAAAGCAGAAGCGGCTCTAGAGAAAAGTCAACAACTGCTGGCTGCATCCCAGAAGGCGGCTGGGTTAGGGAGTTGGGAGTTTGATCTGCTCACCCAAGAAATTTTTTGGTCGGATGAAGTGTTCCGCATTTTTGGCCAAGATCCCACTATGGAGAGACCTCCAACCTATTCTCAACATATTCAACAATATCACCCTCACGATCGGGCCCAATTTCAACAGGTCATTCAACAGGCAATTTCTGAGGGAATAGAATACGATTTCGAGTTACGCATTCTTCGGTCTTCGGGTGACGTTCGTACGGTTTGGGCCCAAGGACAACCTATTTTTAATGATCGCGCAGAAGTAATTAAACTCTTTGGACTTATTCAAGATATTACGGCTCGGAAACAGGTGGAATTAGCCCTGAAAGACAACGAAATGCGCTACCGTACCCTAGTCTCTCACATTCCAGGAATTATTTATCGCTGTTTACCCAATCAAGATTGGACAGTAGAATTTATCAATGATGCCATTGAAGATATCATCAGTTATAGCGCGGATGACATGATGTCTCGGATGGTACCGGGATTAGCTATCTTGCTCCATCCTGAAGATTTACCTTGGGTACAAGAGCAGGTTAAGTTAGCTCTAGCCCAACACGCTCCCTTTGAGCTAGAGTATCGAATGATAGCCCGTGATGGTACGATTCATTGGGTTTATGAGAAGGGTAAAGGAGTGTGGAATGAGCAAGAGGAGCTAGTTTATCTCGATGGTGCCATCTTTGATGTGAGCGATCGCAAACAAGCTGAAGCACAACTCAAAGCGTCCTTAGCGGAAAAAGAAGTTTTGCTCCGGGAAATCCACCACCGAGTCAAAAATAATCTTAATATCATCTATAGTTTACTCGACATGCAATCTCGGCAAGTCAGCGATCCAGGTCTGAATGATTTATTACTCGATAGCCAAAAACGCCTCAAAACCATGGCTTTAATTCATGAGAAGCTCTATTGCTCGAAGAGTATCTCTCGCATTGATTTTGCTGAATACATCCATAGTTTGGTTCTCAGTATTTCCGCCTCCTATCGGATGCAATCAAATCAGATTAACTTAGAAATTGAAGCCGATCCCGTAGAACTAACTATAGAAACCGCCATTCCAACCGGTTTAATCATCAATGAATTAGTCACCAATGCCTTAAAACATGCCTTTCCAGGCGATCGAGAGGGAACCGTGTGGATTAAATTCCGTGAAATTAACCATGGACAACTGGATTTAAAGATCATTGATAATGGGATAGGACTATCCTCTGGGGTGAGTGGGCAACAATCCCCTTCCCTTGGAATGCGTTTAGTGTCTATTCTAGCCGATCAGTTAGATGCCGATCTTGAAGTGCAGAATAATAATGGAACAGGTTTTCACTTCAGATTTGAACAATGTTCTTAATCAGGGTATTGAAATATGAATAATTTTGCCAAGATTTTGATTGTTGAAGATGAGTTGATAGCGGCTCATAACTTAGCAGATAATCTTCAAGAATTAGGCTATGAAGTATCTGGCGTGGTTAAGACTGGAGAAGCGGCAATCAATCAGGTAATGAAAAATCCTCCAAGCTTGATTTTGATGGATATTAAGCTCCAAGGAAATATGAGTGGGATTGATGCGGCCCGTGCCCTACAAGATTATGATATCCCCATTATTTATTTAACCGCTTTTAGTGATGCTAAAACATTGGAAGATGCTACAGAAACTTTAACCTATGGATACCTGAATAAACCGGCTAAGTTAGAGGATATAAAATCAGCGATCGCTCTCTCTATCGCTAAACACAAAAAAGATCGAAACATTAAAATCCTTTGGCATGAAGAGAAAAAACTCAATGAGTTAAAATCTCATTTTGTATCCATGATTTCCCATGATTTGCGTGCCCCTTTAACTCATATCTTGGTTTCCCTTGAAATTCTTAGACAATATGGGGATGATTTGAACTTATCTCAAAAAAATAAGCAGTTCGATCGGATGCAAGTTGCCATTAAAAATATGACGTTGCAACTTGAAGAAATGCTAACGATTGATCAAGTTGAGTCTGGCAAGTTACCCTTAAATCCTACATCTATTGATATCGTTGAGTTGTGCAGAGAAAGATTGGATTACTTTGAGATCATGGCCGATCAAAAATGCTCCTTAGTATTTGAGTGCAATCGAGAATCTTTTTATCTTTATCTTGATGAAGATATTCTGGGGCATATTCTCAATAATTTATTGTCCAATGCGATTAAATATTCACCAGAAGGGGGGACAGTATGTATAACCTTAACCCCTCAACCCCATGCAATGCTGTTAGAAGTGAGCGATCAGGGTATTGGTATTCCGACGGAAGATCTGGAGAATCTTTACAGTCCTTTTGAACGAGCCAGTAATGTAGGTAAAATTAAGGGGACTGGTATTGGCTTGTATATTGTTAAACAAGCTATAGAATGTCACCAGGGCACGATTGAAGTTTCTAGTCAAGTGGGAGTGGGTACAACCTTTCGGATTAGGTTACCTTCTCTGATGAATCATTTTCATTAGAGCGACAGCCAATACAGTTAATAATGAATCATGATCATGCCCCTGGAGTTTGTTACCCTAAAGGGGTTGATTTAATCAACAAGTTACGATATACTACAAATGAAGTTGACTAAAGCTTGAGAGCTTTTCTAGTGGGGTTTCAGGAACTCAATGGGCAAAAATTCGTCGTCTCAACCCATGGCCAAAGGTTCGGCAATCTCCATGATGAACCGAACTGACATATCGGGAGAAAATATTCAATCCTAGATCTTAGAGACGGAAAAGGAGAGGAGATGACTTTCTTAAAACAAAGTTAAGTAAAAAAACTCAGTCTAATTGGGTGAAGAAAATTCACCTGAAAGGAGGAGGTATAACACCAGAGGTTTAACTTACTCTTAGAAATGAAGCAAGTTAGACAACAACCGGGAATTCACCCCATCCTTGAAAGATAAGTTACACGTTAGGGAATCTCCTAACGGAACCAGGGGTCAGAAGGTCGCTGAACTGATTGCTCCAGTCCAAGTTGTCAAGTTTTGGCGACGGATCGGGAACCCTAGGAATAGATATCCCCAATACAGATGTCCGGGAAACGTCTACGAAATTGAGTAGACGGTTTTTAAGCTCTCAAGTTTTCAGTATTAACCCCGATCATCACAACGACCTAATCCTAATGCCTAAAACCATGACCAAGACGCAAACCAACACCCAAACGAAGCTCCCCACCTATAAGGCAGATATGGTAAGGACATACCTGCATGAAATCGGTCGTATTCCTCTGTTAAGCCATGAGCAAGAGATTGTATTGGGTAAACAGGTTCAACAGATGATGCGGTTGATGAATGTTAAAGAGCAGCAAGAAGACCAACTCGATCGCCCCATCAGTGACGAGGAATGGGCTGATTTGGTGCAGCTCGATTCTCAAGAGTTGGATCGGATGGTCAAGCAAGGTCAACGAGCCAAACAAAAAATGATTGAAGCGAACTTGCGTCTGGTGGTGGCGATCGCCAAAAAATACCAGAAACGGAATATGGAGTTTCTGGATTTAATCCAAGAAGGAACCCTGGGACTCGAACGGGGAGTGGAAAAATTTGACCCCATGAGGGGCTATAAATTCTCTACTTACGCCTATTGGTGGATTCGTCAAGCCATTACGCGGGCGATCGCCCAACAAGGGCGAACCATTCGCCTACCGATCCACATCACGGAGAAACTCAACAAAATCAAAAAAATTCAACGAGAACTCTCCCAACAGTTTGGTCGCAGTGCGACTCCTACGGAAATCGGCCAAGCCTTAGACCTGAAACCGGCTCAAATCCGTGAATACCTCACCCTCTCCCGTCAACCCATCTCCCTAGATCTACGGGTGGGAGATAACCAAGATACGGAACTCCAAGAACTCTTGGAAGACGATGGTATTTCTCCGGAACACTATGCCACTCAAGAACTCCTGCGCCAAGACTTGCATCATCTGATCGCTGACCTCACACCTCAACAACAAGAGGTGTTGAACTTACGGTTTGGACTCACGGATGGTCATGAGTTATCTCTCTCTCAAGTCGGTCAGCGCATGAGTTTAAGTCGCGAGCGAGTCCGCCAACTGGAACGACAAGCCTTAACCTACTTACGTCGCCATCGGGGTCTGGTTCGTGAGTATTTAGCCAGCTAAGGGTTGGTTGTGTTGTCTCCAAAATCGAAGAAGCACCTGGCTTGAATGCCAAGAGATCCCACAGGTGCTTCTAACAGAATAAAAAATGCTGATTTATAAAATCGATTTTTCTGAGGAGGAAACTAGGGTGCTTGAATTTTTATCATCTCAGATGCAACGCTTAACTTCAACGTTGGTAAACTCTTCATCGGTGCTAACGCCTCTGATCGTTACCCTCATGGTCTCCTTGGGAAATGGCGCTCCGGCCTTGGCTCAAAATACGTCTAGCTCTCCTGAAAGTTCCCAGGCTGAAGCGATCGCTCAGTTTCCAGATGGGGTTTATTTTTATGGAGAATCTCCTCAACTGGATCAATTAGGTCAAGCCTATATGGTGTTTGAAACTCGTCAGCAGCAGCTTTTGGGCGCTTTTTATCTTCCCCATTCTTCCTTTGATTGTTTCTATGGACAGGTTGTCCAAAACCAACTCACTTTGACGGTGATTGATAGTTACGATCGCACTGCTCATGCTTATGCAATGGCTTTGGAACCTGTGGCGATCGCCTCTAGTCCAGGCTCTCCAAACCTCCAGTTTGAGCCAGAAGGCTTTCATCGAATTTCACCATTGAGGGATGCCGAGCGTGGGTATCTAGAAACTTGTCGCCAAGATTTAGGAAATAATTAACCCTTATTCCTGGGTTTCTGAAGTCTCTGGTGCTTCAGGTGCTTCAGGTACGGTCGTTGTCGGCTCTGGTGCAGGAACTGGAGTCGGTAAAGGCGTTAAACCGGGAATCCCTAAATCCAGATTCGGAGGTTCTGCTGGGGTAACTTCCGAGGCGTTCACCCCTGTGGGAAGCGTTGCCAATGCCACGCGATCGCCGCCCACAGACCGCATTAAATCTAAAATTTGGACAACATCTTCATAAAGAGCTGTTTTTGAGGCATACAGTACCATTAATCCCTGTGCATTCTGAATCTGATAGGCGAGTAAGCGCTGTCGCAATTGATCCCTGGGGACTAATTCCTGTTCAATATAGGTTTGACCCACCGTATCCACACTAACAATTAACATATCCTGCATTTGGGTGGTTCCGGTCTTGGCACTCGGCAAATCCACGGTAATCGCTTGCTGGCGGGTCAACCCCACGGCCGCTAAGATGAAAAAGGTCAAAATGCAGAAAATAACGTCAATGAGGGGAATAACTTCGATCCGCGCCTCTTCTGTTGGATTATCCCAGTTGATTTTCATGGTTTAGTATTATAGAGTTTTGAATCCTCTGGCTGCCATACACCACAACCCTATTCCCTACTTTCGTCCAGGTGTTCGGCAACGGTGTGATAGAGATCGAGGATATGGCGATCGTCTAGATAATAATAGACTTTTCGTCCCCGTTTTTGGTAACGGACAAGCCGGTGAGCGCGGAGGGTTCGCAGTTGATGGGAAACAGCAGATTCCGTTAACTCTAGGGTCGTGGCTAAATCGCACACGCACAATTCTTCCGTAGCTAATAAGGATAGGATTCTTAAGCGATTGGGGTCTCCGAGAATACTAAAGAATTCTGCCATTCTTTGAGCTTTCCGAGGATGCAGAAGATGAGACTCTAGATCTTGGCGGTGTTCTGTATCTAATTCCTGGTGGGGCGAGCAGTGAGGGGAGTCACCCGTTTTTAGGGAGGCAATGGACTGGGAGAGGTCAGGTTGGGATGGCATAGAGGGAGTAATGAAGTAATGAGTAAGTGAATAGACTATTCTTTGGCTCCTTATTCAAATTTAACAATCTCTGAACAAGTTTTCAAGATTTATGTGCTAATATATGAATGTCTATTCAGATATTCAGTAAAGGAGACAATCTGATGGTAACTGTGACCCAAATGAAATGTGCTTGTGAGTCTTGCCTGTGTGTTGTTGATGTGGAAACTGGGGTACAGAACAATGGCCAGGTTTATTGCAGTGAGGCTTGCGCCAATGGCCATCCTGACGGTTCAGGCTGCGGACATCACGGATGTGGGTGCAACAAATAAGTTGGATTGAAACCCAAAAAAGTCCGGGAAGATCTCACTTTCTTAATGAAGAGGGAGATCTCCCTCTTCATTAAGGAGCATCGGAACCATCCGCTTTCACGGAATCTTTGCGTAATGTGCGGGGAGTTTTTTCTAGATAATCGCTTTCCTCATCCGACCAATGTTGACGATACAATAGCTCTAGCTCACTTCCAGCGCGGCGAAAGAGCTTCACTTGCATAAAAATCAAGCCTTGAAATAAGCGATAAAAGGCAACAGCAGTAATTGCAATGACCAAACCCACAGCAGTACTAATTAAAGCTTCCCCAATCCCCAAGGTTACCCCACGGGTAGAAGACGTAGCTAAATCGCCAATACTAATAGAGCCTAAGGAATTAATTAATCCCAACACCGTTCCCAAGAGTCCCAACATAGGAGAGAGGGAAATAACTGCCTCTAGGATTTTATCTCCTCGGCGCATGGCAGCCAATTCATCATCGGCTGCTGCTTCCAAGGCTAACCGAAAGACCTCCGGATCGGGATTTCTCAGCCGTAAAGGAGCATAAAGAAATCGACCCACAGGTTGATCGCTAGTGCGTCGGGCAATTTCCGGTGCAGTTCTCCAGTCTTCCCGTGCAGCTTCGAGAATTTGCACAATCAATTCTTTTTCCTTGGTTAAGACCGTCCACCAAAACCATAACCGTTCAATAATAGTACTGAGGGCAAGTACGGATAAGAACAGTAATGGGCCAATGGTTAACCCCCCCTTCTCTAAAATTTCTGCGATCGTCATAGTTATCTGGTTTTCTGTGCCTAAACGCTGGGTAATGGATCGGTGTTCTTCGATTGTCTTACATTTTAGGATGTTCGGAGTTTATTATCAGGTTTTCCCTTGCAGTCGAGCTAGGTGGGGAAATCCTTACCCGCATTTTAGATAAGAGTTTGCCACAATGGAGGCAATGAGAGAAAGAGATTCTATGAGTAACCCAATTCAATCCCTGTACACCTGGTATCGGAATATGATTCGTAATCCCCAGTATCGCTGGTGGATTATTTTGGGGACGTTAGTTTATATTTTTAGCCCCCTAGATATTTCCCCGGATATACTTCCGATCGCTGGTCAAATTGATGATGTGGCAGTCATGGTCATTTTGCTTTCGGAGGTCTCCCAACTAATTTTAGACCGAGTGAAAGCACAACAGCCATCAACGCCCACCTCCCCCAGTAGTGAAACGACTTCCAAAAACACAGTTGATGTGGATGCCGTTTCCCTAGATTAGGCAGGGAGTCGAGAGACATAGAGACGCGGGGACGTGGAAATGGCCTATTATTCCTTGTTACTTGGGATTAGAAATCGGTAACACCTCCAAACCCGGTACTGGAGTAACAGACTCTGGTACATCAAGTACCGGAGGAGCCGGTTCTGGGGTATAAACGGGAGGAGCTAGACGCGCTTCCCAAGACCTAAGTTGGGATTGAGCGCTGGAATAGAGACTATGGCTAGGGGGAATTTTAACGGCAATGGCGATCGCCCCTGGCAGATCGTAACTGGATCGCGCTTGTGCTAAACTCAGCAATTCTTGCCCCCAACGATTGATTTCCTGTTCAGCACTCGAACGTAAAGGATGTTCCCAAGGGATTTGTTCAGCTCGATTGATAGCTGCAACTAAATCTTCTGGCGAACCCTTAGCCGCTATTTGTTGAGCCGTTTGTAGATTATCCTGTCCCCTCATTTCCCATCGCCAATCCTCAATTAAACCATTAGCTTCATCAGAAAGAGCGCGACCGGGAGAAATTTGGCTGGCTGAGGCGATCGCCCCGCTTAGATCGCCCAAATTGGCATAATTTCGCGCTTGATCCAGATACGGTCTATCTTCCAGACGCTCTAACTGATCCGCCCACAGACGAATTTTCTCCTGAGCTTGGGGATACAACGCCCGTCCAGAGCCAATCCGTCGGGCCTCATTAATGGCAGATTGTAAAGAGAGAGCATCACCCGCAAAGGCCAAACTTTGGGCATTATTTAAATAGGGCCGATCTTCAATCCGCTCCACTTGGTCTTGCCAACGGTCAACTTTCTCTTGGGCTTGAGTATAGAGAGTGCGACCGGGACTAATCATACTCGCTTCCTGAATAGCCGATCGCAAATCCTCCAGGGTTCCGCCTATGGCCAAAGATTCAGCCCGATTCAAATACGGCCGATCTTCAATCGTTTGGATTTCAGTATTCCAGGTATTCAGCAAAGTTGAGGCTTCCTGATAGCGGGGATTATTGCTAGAGATTAAGGACACTTCTGCCACCGCTTTGGCCAAATCATCCACCCCACCACCACGAGCCATATTACGAGCTTTTTCCAATCGAGCCACATCTTCAATTTCCCGTTCCCATCGAGAAATTAGATTTTGAGCTTTGCCATAGAGAGGTCGTTTAATATCAATCTGTTTCGCTTGAGTAATCCCTTTTTCTAATCCTGAAACGGTATTACTCCAGGTAGATTGATGAGCCTTAGCCAAAACCGTAAAATCTTCCACCTGTTTCTCCATTTGGGCAGTAGCCGGAATTCTTTGTACAATAGAGATCGCGCCTTGGGCATCTTGCTCCTCTAACTGCTCTTCAGCCACCTCCATCATCTGGCCCCCCACTTTACGGATCAGATTTTGAGCCTCTCCATACAAATAACTCGACTTCTCAACCTTTTCCATTAACTCAATCGCCTTGAGCAAATCCTCCACCGTTCCTAACTCTGCCAAATCTTCTGCCTCGGCCAACGTTTTACCATCTTGACGAGACATTTGGATCAATTGCGTCAATTCTTGATAGCGGTTTTCTGACCAATAAACATTATCGATCTTGAGCAATTGTGTCGCTTGGCGGAAGGCCTGAGTCCATTGCCGTTTGCGGATTAAATTTTCTGTTTCTGCATAAATCTCTTCCGCCTTATCCCACATTCCCCGCCAGCGTTGCAGCCGATTATTGACCAAATCGGCTGCTGTGGTATCACTGGGAATATTTTGCGCTGTAGCGATCGCCTCTTGCAACTTACCTTGTTCAAACAGCATATCCCCCAAAACCAGCATATTTTCTGCCCAATCCTCAATCGATTGATTAATCCGAGGTCGTAAGGGATGATTCATCGGCAACGCATTGACAATTTCAATCGCCTCTAAATACCCTTCTCCTGTCTGCTCTTGAGCTGCTAATTCTGCACAATGCAACCGTAGAGAAGCGGAAGCCGTTGCCCATTGAACCTGGTCACAGTTGGGTAACTTCGGCAGTTTTACCAAAGTCAACATACTTAAAAAACCTAAACCTCCTGGCACAAGAACGATCAGGGCAATCCAGAATAACCAGGATTGAGGGCCGATATTCTGAACCTTGAAATTGGGGTCGGGGGTATGGGATGGAGAATTCATAGGGCCAGTTTGGGAAACTTGCTATATTATGGGGGCAATGCAGGCGATCGCCAATCAACAAAGCAAAAATAGCGCTTTGAGCTAGGCAAAAGGCAAAAGGTAAAAGATTATCGGGCTAGGTTTGAGACTTGAAGAAAAGTCCTAAGAACCTTGGCGGTTCCGATAATTGGTCTTCTTATCCTACCGTTGTCGTTCAGAAACGCCAACCGATCGAGCCTGAATAAAACTTCGGGTTGGCTTCTCTAAGAACCGGTATTACTTTGTAAATCTTCAATCAATTCTGCCAACTGATCGGAATTAATGTGATAGACTTCCTGACAAAATTCACAAGTGGCTTCTGCACCCTCATCTTTTTCGATCATATCTTGTAGTTCTTCCTGTCCTAGTAACTTCAACGCTCCTAAGACCCGATTCACCGAACAGGGACAATAAAACTGCACCATCTGAGTTTCTGGAAAAATGTGCAGATCGAAATCCCCCAACAAATCCTGAAAAATTTCTGGCAGCGTTTTATGGGCCCGGAGCAGAGGAGTAAACCCAGATAACTGAGATACACGAGATTCTAAAGCACTCACCAGCTCTTCGTCTTCGGCTGCTTTCGGCAAAACTTGCAGCAAAAGTCCCCCAGCCGCTTGTACTCCATCGGCATCTACAAAGACCCCTAGGATGAGAGCCGAAGGAGTTTGTTCAGAAGTGGCCAGATAATGGGTTAAATCCTCACCAATTTCTCCAGAGACTAATTCTACGGTGGTGGAATAGGGATAACCATAGCCCACATCTCGCACCACATATAAATAGCCTTCCCTACCGACTGCTCCTCCAACATCCAGTTTTCCTTTCTCATTGGGGGGTAGCTCGACACTGGGATGGTGGACGTAACCGCGCACCGTACCATCTAAACCCGCATCGACTAAAATCGAACCTAAAGGACCATTCCCATTCACCTTAATCGTTACTCTCGATCCCGGTCTTTTCATGCTAGAGGCAAATAATAATCCTCCCGCCATGGTGCGTCCGAGCGCTGCTGTCGCCACATAGGACAGGTTATGTCGTTGACGAGCCTCATCCGTGAGGCGAGTAGTAATTACGCCCACTGCTCGAATACCACCCTCGGCTGCCGTTGCCCGAATTAACTGGTCTACCATAAAACCCCTTACATTTCTTTACACTTTCCTTATTCTAAACAGGGAAGTGAACTTTACATCAGTGACAAATCTCTCTGGCATACTGGAGAAGGGAACTCTTGCAATTGAGATTGATAGGTATGTTTGGGACATTTCAATCGAGTCAGTTACGGATAGAAGTTGAGGCTTCTGAAGCTAAGATTCGTCAGAGTCTGTTGTATCCCGATCGCCTGCGTCAGTGGTTATGGCCGCAAACGTTATCGGAGGGGTTACCAGAACTATTGAGTGCTGGAGTTACGTTTACGAGTAGGATAGGGCCGGTGGCAATCGCCCATCAAGTTGACTTGGCTGGCGATCGGCACTTACGCTTACTCCTAAGTCATGGCATTGACGGCTTCCATGAATGGATGTGGGGCGACGGATGGATACAGTCCCGACTTGAAGGAGTGACTTTACTACCGCTCAACTTAGGTCAAACCCTCAGTTTACTCCGACTCAAACAATTTTTAACCCAACCTGATGAATCCTGATATCTGCCAAAGAGGTTCATCACAATCCCGAACAAGAGGTGATTGTACAATTGATTGTCCTTGGTTTTCACGACCCAAATGCACGGAAATTTACAAAATTTGCCGTTAATTAACAACTCTCTATTCCCTATTCCCTATTCCCTATTCCCTAACCATGCTACCTGTTGCCGAAGCTGAACGCTTAATTCTCGATCGCATTTATCCCCTCAACCCCGAAACTGAGTCTCAAATGGTCACCCTGGATAAAGCCAGGGGGCGCGTACTGTCTCGTCCAGTCACCAGTAGTCTCGATTTTCCCCATTGGGACAACTCAGCCATGGATGGCTACGCTGTTCGCTATCTGGATGTGCGCGAGTGTTCCCCAGAAAATCCGGCAGTTCTGGAAGTTGTGGGAGAAGTGCCGGCCGGTACAGTGCCTGATTTCACTCTACAGCGAGGACAAGCCGTCCGCATTTTTACGGGAGCGATGATTCCCAATGGTGCAGATACCATCGTCATGCAGGAAAACACTCAGCTACAGAACCAAAAAGTGTCGGTTTTGAGGGCTACTAAATCCGGAGAATTTATCCGCAAACAAGGGAGCTTTTATCAAGCGGGTAATATCTTGCTGCAATCAGGAATGCTCGTCAATATGCCCGAAGTTGCCATTTTAGCGGCTGCCCAATGTAACCAAGTTAGCGTTTATCGTCGTCTGAGAGTTGCAATTTTTGCTACAGGAAATGAATTGGTTCCTTGCGATCGCCCCTTAGCACCCGGTCAAATTGTAGACTCTAATCAGTATGCTCTTGCTGCCGGGATTGCCCAAATGGGAGGCATTCCGCATTGTTTTGGCATTATTCCCGATGACCCAGAGGCGACTCAAAAAGCGATTTCTGGAGCCTTATCCATGGTGGATGTAATCATTTCTTCCGGGGGAGTTTCTGTCGGAGAATATGATTATATTGACCGAATTTTGAAAGAATTAGGCGCAACGCTCCATGTGACAAAAGTAAAGATAAAACCCGGTAAACCCTTAACCTTTGCCACATTTATCGAAAGCTCAATTCCCAGTTGTTTATATTATTTTGGTTTACCGGGAAATCCAGTTTCGGCATTAGTTTGCTTTTGGAGATTTGTACAACCGGCTCTGAAAAAGCTATCCGGTTATAGCCGTGGATGGCAACCGAAATTTGTCCTAGCCCAAAATCGCTGCTTATTACGTGGAGGCCCCAGAGAAACCTATGTTTGGGGAAATTTAGCTTATACTCCCCAAGGCTGTGAGTTCGATTTAGCTCCAGGTTTGCAAATTTCCGCTAATTTAATTAATTTAGCTGGAACCACCGGGTTTGCTGTAATTCCCGCAGGAAAAGATCGGATTCATCCAGGAGAATGGGTGCAAGTTTTAACAATTTAGGACTCAAAACTGGAGTGGTCTGCGGCTTGATTTTCCGGCCAATAGTTGATATCTAGGGTTTCGGTTATGGAAAACAGACACAGTTCTGGAAAATCATCCCTGTTGATTCCGGTTTCAATCGCAGCTCGCTGGCGTGCTTTTGCATAACAATCCTCAAAAATTTGGTTAAAATATTTTTTAGGCTGGGGCTATCTCGAAAGGCTTTATGAATGCGATCGCGATGTTCGTAAATGGTATAGCCCCAGCTATTGGTCTGTTTTTCAGTTTGATATTGGTATTTGAGTACGTGCATCAGCAGGATTTCCAGGTTACTCTCGATCTCCCATTTCTCACTTTTCCCCATATCTTCGAGTTCTTCTGCTAGATGCTCTAGATCGATGCGATCGAGTTGGCGATCTCGTAACAACTGTGATGTAGTTTCTAGCCACAGGTAATAGTTGCGATTGTAGAGATCGGGGAGGAGAGAGCGATCTCTTAAGGCTTCCATAACCCTTGTACTGTTGCATTTTCTGCTACTCTAGCATAGTCCGAGGCTGATGAAATCATTATCGAGTCCTCCCCAGATGTTACAGCGCAAAGCGCTGTTATGAAACACAAGCTTGAATCCTCTCTCTCCATGTACCACAACCCTATTCCCTATTCCCCAGCGCAAAGCGCTGTATCTGCACCGATTCCGCCTAAAATGACATCGTTTCCTTGGTGTCCATAGAGTTCATCACTGCCTGCATTACTAGCAATAATATTTGCCCCCGCTAGTCCCCAAACAATATCATTTTCCTGGGTTTCAACGATTATGTCATTTTCTTGTGTCCCGAAGCGAATCATCAGTCTAGTCTCTCGATCGGTAGATGTTTAGCCCTTGCAGTGCGGGAGTTAGAGGAGAAAAAGAGGTGAAATCAGATGGATTCTGATTTCAGTTCCTCTTGCATTTATGTCTTCGTGTCTCCATACTAACTTATCTATTTTAGCTAACAAAAACTGTTTTGAAGATTAAAAGAAATTAATGATTTATTGTGTGTTTTTTGGGCAATTTACTAACAATATCAGATTGAAGGGCAAAAACTGACTCAGTTTGACTCATTTTTTGCAAGTGGATCGATTGCCAGTTGCCTCCTACCCCGAAAATGTAAATTTATGTAACAATTTCGCTCAAAGTGCATAAAAATTGAGCTTAAAAACTGAGAACCCTATAGAGAGGTCATGCACTTCTCTAGTTGTTGCAATCGCAAGATAGGGTTATGGCAGATACACTCACAGCCTCCAAAGCCGGACTAGACAACGTTTATAGAGCTATTCGCCAAAAAGGATGGACAAAAACTCAAACCGCTCTCTGGTGGCATGATGCTCAAACATCGCAAGCAACCCTACGCAGGTTTTGGCGTAGGATTCCCATCGATCGACATGCATTTCAAAAGATTTGTCAGGTTGCGGGAGTAGCCTGGGAGAGCGTCACGGAAATTGAATCGTCTTCAAGCTCACCAGAAGAAAACAAGAATAAAGACCTCTTAAGGGATTTGAGCCTCATTGATTGCATGGTGATCCTATTGCTCCTGAGAACCTAACCCTGACGATCTGGTAATACAATGGAATATCTCAATCTGGTTTCTAGGAGGTTTTTCTCGTTTTGACAGATGCTTGTTCTCAAGATTCCGGCTCTGAAAACCACGTTTCCTCTCCCGAACAACCTCAGCGATCGCCCAAATTCGGAGATCGCTTCAAAGCCTTGTCCTCTAAAGTATCTCAGGCAATGGGCTTTGAATGGATGTACTTTCATCTCAACTATGCCGACTGTGTAGAACTCTATGCACCAGAGACTCTAGTTGCTACTTATGTCAACGATCACTCGAGTTGGTTTACTCGGTGTGCCCTACCGATGAAAGCGATCTCTATCGGCGACAATGCCTATGATTTACTCATTGGTCGCTATGGAGCGCTTCAATTTGAAGTTGAAGTTAGAATAGGACTCGAACTGATTCCCTGTGATGAAACAGGAGTTTATCGCATTTGTAGCATTGAACTCCCCAATTATACGCCCCCAGGTTATCAAGTAAACTTCCACGGACAATTTTATCTGGCCGAAATTCCCTGTTGTCCTACCCCAGAATATTTCCAGGAACTGCAAAGCTATCTCATCCTTCCCTCACCTCTACCGGAAGTGATGACACGCTGGGAATGGAGTCTAGATCTAACAGTAGGCGTAAGATTTCCCCAGTTTATCCATCGCTTACCCCAATCTTTGATCCAAACGACTAGCGATCGCCTCCTGCAACAAATTGTCCGCGAAGTTTCTCGCCGTTTGGCGAAAAAAGTACAACAAGACTTTCATAAAACCCTAGCCAATTAGGGAATAGGCAATAGGGAGTAGGGAGTAAAGAATAAGTGATTTCCCGGTGTCTGCAGTGTCTGGAGTGTCTCCCAATCCCCTTATTCCCCCACGCCCCCATTCCCTCACCCCTACCCCAACCTTACCATCCTCTGTCAGAATAGATTAGAAACGCGACTATTGTTTGCTCTTCCGGCTATGGCCTACTGCTTAAACCCCAATTGCAACCACCCCGAAAATCCACAGAATGCAGGGGTTTGTCAAAACTGTGGAAAACCCTTAACAGAGCTGCTTAGGGGTCGATATCGAGTTCTCAAACCCCTGGGACGGGGGGGAATGGGTCGTACCTATCTCGCGGTTGATGAAGACAAACTTCGCAGCTTCTGCGTGATTAAACAATTTTCTCCCCAAATTCAAACGACAGGAGAACGACGGGACAAATCGGTGCAAAAGTCCACGGATTTGTTTTACCAAGAAGCCATGCGGTTGCATGAATTGGGAGAACATCCACAAATTCCCACCCTATTAGCCTATTTTGAACATCAGGAACAGTTGTATTTAGTTCAACAGCTTATTCGTGGCCCCACCCTATGGCAAGAGTTAAGGCATCAAGGGGCATTTAGTGAGAAGCAAATCTGGGATATTCTCGAACAATTATTACCGGTTTTAGGGTATATACACGGCTATAAAGTGGTGCATCGGGATATTAAACCCACGAATATTATTCGCCGTAAACAAGACAAAGCACTGGTGTTAATTGATTTTGGCATTGCCAAACAGTTAACGGCCACTGGAATGGCCAGAGTCGGTACAAAAATTGGGACAGAAGGGTATGCTCCTATAGAACAAATCCGCAGTGGTCGCGCCTATCCGGCCAGTGATTTGTATAGTTTGGGGGTGACTTGTATTCATTTGCTGACGGGGTTATCGCCTGATGAATTATTCGATCCGTTAACGGGGAATTGGCTATGGCGAGAAACACTCAAAGAACAAGAGATTGTAATTAGCGATCGCCTGGGACAAATTTTAGATAAACTGCTCAAAGATATTGTCAGCGATCGCTATCAGTCAGCCCAAGCTGTGATTGCCGATATGAACCCTGTGCCGAGTCCCCCCAATGTGATTGTACCGGAAGGGTATTTAATCTCTCCTCCTGCAGTTCAAGATTGGCATTGTGTCCATACCCTCCATCACCATAGTGGTAAAATTCAGGATTTAGCTATCCATCCCCAAGGCAATCTTTTAGCCAGTTCCAGTGAAGATAAAACCCTCTGTTTGTGGCGGATGAGCGGGCAAAAATTAGAGAAGGTTTCTCTGCTGTCTACCTTAACGGGTCATGAGGCTTCTGTGGGAGCTGTTGCTATCCATCCTGAAGGGGAATTATTAGTCAGTGGGAGTCATGATAAGCGGATTTTATTTTGGCGTTTACCAGAGTCTATTGATAAACAAATTGTTCACACCCAACCAATTTTGGTTTTAAACGATCATCGTGATTGGGTAAATACTCTGGTGTTTAGTCCCAGTGGCAGTTTATTAGCTAGTGGCTCAAACGATAAAACCGTACGAGTGCGACAGTTAGCCGTGACTCCAGATGGCGAATGGGAACAATTACTTTTGTTAACCTTAACCAGTCATACGGATGCCGTAAATGCCTTAGCATTTAGTGCTGATGGTCGCTGGTTAGCCAGTGGAGGAGAAGACCGAGTGGTGAAGGTTTGGAATGTGGAAACGGGAACGCTCCATTTAAATTTACCGCGCCATGCGCAACGGATTAATGCGTTAGCGTTTAGTCCCCGTAATCGGATTTTGGCCAGTGGTAGTGATGATGGTACGATTCGGATTTGGGATTCACTCAAGGGTCATCAAATTCGCACGTTAACTGAACATGGCGATTCTATTTTTGGCTTAGTGTTTAGTCCTGATGGTCAGGTATTGTTGAGTAGTAGTCGCGATCGCACCATCAAAATCTGGGACTTAGAGAACTGGAAGTCCATCTCTACCTTAGACGATCACTCCTGGTGGGTGAGGGCGATCGCCTTAAGCCAAGATGGTTTAACCTTAGTTACCGGTAGTGGTGATGCCACCATTAAAATTTGGCGTTGGATGTGAGGGTTATCCTTCATCCATTACTGCTGGAAAACTTGGTATTGATCAGGATAGCCGCTTGAGTGCGATCGCGGATATTAAGCCGACTCAAAATATTGGCTACATGGTTTTTCACCGTGCGCTCAGAAATATACAAGGTTTTGGCAATTTCCCGATTACTATAACCCGCACCAATGAGCTTCAAAACCTCCTGCTCCCTTGGGGTTAACAGTTGTAACTCTGGTGGTGCAGAATTCACCTCTGGTTCGGGTTGACTGGTAAGCATTTTTTCTAATAATCCTGGCCCCAAATGGGTATAACCTTTATGAACCGATCGAATGGCTTCGGCTAAATCTTCTGAGGGCGTATCCTTTAATAAATAGCCCTTCGCACCGTAAAGCACAGCTTGGGTGACATATTCATCATCATCAAAGGTGGTTAAGACCAAAACTTTAATGTGGGGACACTGCTCTTGCAACGCTTTAGTCGCAGCAACCCCGTCCATAACCGGCATCCGTACATCCATTAAAACGACATCCGGTTGTAAAGATAGGGATCGTTCAACGGCAACTTTGCCATTTTCAGCAGCTCCAATTACGTCTAGATCGGGTTTGGTTTGTAGGAGACTCGATAATCCTTCTCTGACTAAGCTTTGATCGTCTACTAATAATATTTTGATCATAAAAAAATAGGGATTAAAACTCGACAATTACGGGAGTATGATCGCTCGGTTTAGACAAGTGTCGAGGGGCGATATCAATGATACATTTTGAAGCTCGATCGCCTAACGGAGCCGATAAATAGTGATGATCGATACGCCAACCTCGCTGACGCTTAAAGGAATTTTGGCGATAATCCCACCAAGTATATTGACCTTCTTCTTGGTTGAATTTCCGGAAAGCGTCGGCTAATCCTAACTTGAGAATGCGTTGCAAGGCTTCCCTTTCTTTGGCAGTCGTTCCGGTTTTTTGGCTATTGGGAGAAACGTCAAAATGCACATCCCGATCTTCCGGAACAATGTTAAAATCGCCACTAATACACACCCCTTGGGGATGGCGCTTGAGGAGAATATCAAGATAATCTTGTAGAAGCGAGAGCCAATCTAATTTATAGAAATATTTATTACTTTCAAAGTCGCCACCATTGGGCACATAAACTGTGATAATGCGGATATTGTCTAAAACTCCGGTAATTAAACGCTTTTGCTCGTCAAACTCCCCCACCCGATCTGCGCCTAAAATGGGGCTAAAGCCACTGCTGACATCCGAAAGGGGCGATCGCGTAATCAGGGCGACACCATTATAAGCCTTTTGGCCAGAGATATAAACGTGATATCCTGCTTCTTCAAAGGGCGATCGCGGAAATAGATCGTCAATTACCTTAGTTTCCTGCAACCCCAACACATCCACTGGGTTATCTCGCAGCCAATTCAGAACAATATCTAGTCGGGTACGAATCGAGTTAACATTCCAAGTGGCAATTTTCATTCACTGTAGCGCTTCGCGCTGGTAATGGGTAATAGGGGGAGAAG
>NZ_CEZBFX010000004.1:0-28967 GCF_982964205.1 Roseofilum sp.
GTGAACAACAACTCATTTTAGGCCAAAATTCGGTCGGCGATAAATCGAATGAAATTAGGGCGATTCCGGCTCTACTAGAGTTATTAGATGTCACGGGAGCAATTATAACCATTGAGGCGATGGGGACTCAGACCGAAATTGCTGGAAAGATTCAAGAGAAAAAAGCCGATTAGGTTCTCTCCTTAAAACGAAATCATCCGACTCAGGAGGCTGAAGTTGAACAGAGGTTTAATCACCTCAAAGCCAACCCTAGTCAATCCGGGAATATTGACTATGACCAGCGAGTTGAAGCGGGACACCCCCGACGAGAAAAAAGACGAGTTTGGGCGATGCAATTGAGTGAGTTTGAGTCCCTATATCAATCGGAGAAATGGGTAGGACTATAAACAAGTGTTGTGATGGAACGAACTCGTTATCTCTGGAATAAAACCACTAATGAAGTCCAATTCTACAGACCATTATCCCCAAGAAATTCTTGGGGCGGAATAAATGCCCCAGAATTGATATAACCGCGATCGCGATAGGCTTGAGTAATCTGTGCGCGAACTTCAAATAATTCTGCTAGGGAAAGGGGACGGTGGGTAAAAGGAGCAGTGATAGCGGCTAATTCTTCAGCGCTAAACACGGTACTGCCGATCGCCTGGAATTGCTTGACTATAATCTGAGTAGGCAGCTTGGGAAGTTCTGGTTCAGGATCAGAAGGAGGTAATAATTCCTCTGGAGTAGGACGTGCAGGAGGAGAAGAAACAGGGGTTCGAGCGATCGCCCGATCGCGTATACCTAAAGACAATAAACCCCAGCTATCAGTGCCCAGATCCATAGATACAACGGTCGCCAAACTATACCAGAATTAGGAAAATAGGAGAGTCGAGTTCGTTCCATATGCTAAATTGCAACAAGTATGGGAGGCTTTGGTGAACCGATCCTATGAATACTCAAGACCCCGATCCAGAAACGTTTGTGGTACAAATGGCATCCGTCCTCGATTTACCACCAGACTGGGCAAATCAGCCCGGCACGATCGACAATATAACTCGGTTGATGGCGATCTCCCAATCTCTAAACCAATTTCCTTTGCCTGAAGATCTTGAAGTTGCTCCCATTTTTAAGCCATGACCTTGGATCTTGATTATCTGGATGCGGTTGCGATCGCTCGTGGGGTACGCAACCAACAATATCGTGCCCAAGAGATTATGGAAGCGACGTTAAGCCGTATCGATCGCCATAATCCCTCCCTAAATTGTTTTACCACGCTCTTAGCAGAAGAAGCCTTGGAGAAGGCCAAAGCCTTAGATCGAGGACTCAAAAGGGGCGATCGCCCGGGGGCGCTGGCGGGAGTTCCATTTGCGGTGAAGAATTTATTTGATATTGCTGGGGTAACTACGGTAGCGGGTTCCAAGATCCATCGCTCCCATGCTCGAGCGAGGCAAGATGCCACGGCGATCGCCCGTTTAAAGCGAGCGGGAGCTATTCTAGTGGGAGCGTTGAATATGGATGAATATGCCTATGGGTTTGTGACGGAAAATGCCCATTATGGCCCCACCCATAACCCCTACGATCTAAGCCGCATAGCAGGAGGATCATCCGGAGGTTCGGCAGCGGCAGTTGCTGGGGGTTTAGTGCCCTTTAGTTTAGGGTCAGATACCAATGGTTCAATCCGAATTCCAGCGGCGTTGTGTGGTGTTTATGGCTTGAAACCGACCTATGGTCGTTTGTCCCGTGCTGGAGTGATGTTGTTTTCCAGTAGCCTGGATCATATTGGCCCTTTTGGTCGCTCCGTGCGAGATATGGCGACGTTGTTTGATATTTTGCAAGGGGAAGATCCTCTCGATCCGGTCTGTTGTACCTTGCCCCCCGAACCCTGCCTGCCGCAACTACATCAACCGATCGAGTCTTTACGAATCGCGATCGCCGATGATTATTTTACTCAAGGGGGAGAGCCAGAGGTTTTCGAGGCAGTAGAAAAGGTAGCTCAAGTATTAGGCGCAACCCAGACAGTGAAGCTCTCCGAAGCAGCGCGAGCGAGGGAAGCGGCTTATCTGATTACAGCCAGTGAGGGGGCTAATGTTCATTTATCAGACTTGAAAGCCTCCCCACAGGACTTCGATCCGGCAACGCGCGATCGCTTTTTTGCTGGAGCCATGATTCCCGCGCAATGGTACTTAAATGCACAACGCTTTCGGAGCTGGTATCGCGATCGGATTCGGGAAGTTTTTCGGGAAGTCGATGTCATTCTGGCTCCCACGACCCCTTGTGTAGCTACTCCCATCGGTCAAACCACCCTAAATATACAAGGAGAAGATGTGTTGCTTCGTCCTAACTTAGGTCGCTATACTCAACCCCTCTCTTTTATTGGCTTACCCGTTTTATCCGTTCCTGTTCATCGTCCCCATCAGCTCCCGGTGGGGGTGCAGATTGTAGCAGCTCCCTATAATGAGGCACTCATTTTGCGCGTGGCAGCCGTTCTAGAAGATCGAGGGGCGATCGATGCCTCTAGTCATAAATTCACTCGACAATAATCTAAATCTACGAATTTTTGAATGCCACTAATCATCATCATCTGGAAAATCATCAGATTCATTAGATGATTTTTTCTCTTTCAATTGCACCATGTTAGATGCAGCACTAATCCGTCTTAATTGTAATACAGCCCACTCAGCAACTTCTTGAACTTCTTCATCTGGATCGTCAACTGCATGGCACATCATATGGCTGACGGTGGCGATTAGTTCATACATGCGAGTAAAATCTCGAATCGCATTTTTTCTGACATCTGGATTATCATCTTGTAACGATAAAGATAAAGCTCGATTCATGGGCTTAATGGTTTTTACGCCAATTTCCGATAGAGCAGATAAAATTAAAGTTCGCTGTCCTGAATCAGAATCGAACAGTAAATTAAGCAAGGGTTGCACTGCCAAAGAATTCCCCCGTTGTCCCAATTCCCAAATGGCTTGACGGCGCTTTTGAGGATCGGCACTTTCTAAATCTTTAATTAAATCTTCAACAATTGCAAGTTTAGGTAAACGGGTAGTTTCATTAACGGGCAAAAGTTGATCGGTTTTCTCCGATTCTGAGGATTCTTCTTCAGAAGAAATGGGTTCTTTTTCGAGTTCTGGATGGGCGTTTTTTTCTGGAGAAACTTGCTCGGGTTGCTCTTCAGATAAACCTTGGGATTCGGTTTCTGGATCGCAATGGGCTGATTTCCCATTGCGCAGTTTTTCTAGAGCGGCTTGAGCCAGAGAAGGCATCAGTTCAGGGGCGGAAGAATCAGCTCCTGACTCCATTGAGTCTAGTTCTTCCTCGTCTTCCTCCTCTTCAAAGTCCTCTTCTTCTACTCGTCGATTGAGCAGCTTAAGGAGGATAAAAACCGTTCCTCCTAAAACGGTTAAGCCTCCTAACCCCATCATCACCCAACCGATGATCCCTTGTCTCTGAGAAGGTTTTTGCTCCTTATTATCTTTCTCTGATTCATTTTCTTCGCTTTCAGCTTTGCTAGAAGCCTGGGCAATGAGGGCAGAGTCTAAATTATCCCAAGTATTTTGACCGACTTGACCATCAGCATCTAATCCTTGTGCGTTTTGGAATGCGATCGCGGCTTCCTGGGTCGTTTGAGCAAAAATACCATCCACTTCACCTTGAAAATGACCTAAGTCTTTAAGCTGTTGCTGAAGTTGGGTAACCGCTTCTCCCTGAGCGCCCAGGACGAGAAAGGGTCTAGGGGTGCGGCTTTTTTCGGCTTCTTCTAAAGCAATTTCACTGTTATTGCGATAAAAGTTAATCCTCTCTTGAGCTTTAGCATAACAGTCATCTTCTGCGGGCACTTGAGCCATGAAGTCGGCGGCTTGTTGCCATTGCTCGGAGATTTGAGTCCATTGCCCAGCAGTGGTGGCAATTTTTCCGGCTTGATTGGCTTTCTGAGCTAATTCTAGACCCTGAGTGCAAACATTTTCAGAGGCTTGAGCCAGCAGAAGAGGTCTGTTTTCAGGGTCAGATAAGCTAGAAGTAGCGATAATTTGACCCATACCTCGACTGCGCTCGGTAACCATCCCTGGCGCGATCGCTGTGGCAGAAGTAATGATTCCTAGACTGGCAAGGGTACTAAAAATGCATAAGGGGAGGCGATAGGACATTAGGGTAAGCCGCTGCCGGAGAAGTGAGTTTATGGATCGGGATCTATGAGTCTGTGATACCTTGGATTGCTTGATCTGGCAAGGATATGTCCTCCCTGTTTTGGGGGATTATGCCATGGGAATGGGGGTTTCAGCAGATGCTCGGAAGGGGGTTGAGCAATTTGAGGTATGGGTATGGAGGATTCTAAGAGGATTTTACCATAAGGTCGAAGGGCTTTTGGACTCTACAGTTTACAGATTATGCTTATCAATTTCGACTATCTGTGGGGTTAGGGAGGCATCTGGGTTAGGGGAAAATTTCAGGTTAAATTTGGCTGCTAGGATTTCTCGCTGATTAACCAAGTAGATGCTGATTAGGGTTAAGCCTACACCTAGCCATTGTAAGGGGCTGAGGATTTCTTCGAGGATCAGATTGCCAAACAGGAGGGCAAAGACAGGGGTGAGGAAGGTGAGGGAGCTGAGGCTCGTGAGGTTTCCAGAGGAGGCAAAGTAGAAGAAGAGTCCATAGGCGATCGCGCTGCCAAAAATCGTTGAATAGGCGATCGCGATCCAATCATTGATCAATAGTCCATCCCATTGGTGAGTTTCCCAAAGTCCAGAGGCGAGCATCAGGGGAAGTCCTCCTAGGATCATATGCCAACCGGTGGCCATGACTGGATCGGCATGACGGCTCACATAACGAATGAGAATGGTTCCCACTGCCATGGAGAGGGCAGCAAAGAGCATTAATCCTTGTCCATTCTGGAAAATTTGGGTCAAGTTGGGCATCTCTTGTACCGGAAATCCACCTAAAATCCATTCATCGGGTAATCCAATCAGACTAATGCCACTTATGCCTAAGATTAAGCCGAATGCCCCCCACAGACCAATCGTTTCCCCGAATAACCCAGCAGCCAGTAGTGCTACGGCTAGGGGTTGGGAGTCAATCATCACCGATCCGAGTCCCGCATTGGTTCGGACTAATCCTTGGGCAAGAAAGCCTTGGAAGAGGATTCCATCCACAAGGGCAAAGAGACTAATCCATAACCAAGCTTTCCATCCTTGGGGTTGGGGGCGTTGAGTGAGCCAACCGGCGATCAGGATTAAAAGTCCAGCAGGAACAAGACGCATGGTAGCCACAAAGAAGGGGGTAGTGTGAGGAAGAGAACCTTTCATCGCTACCATAGCCGTTCCCCAGAAGAAGAACGGCGCAATTAAGATCAGGGAGAAGAGCAAAGAGGATTGACTATTGAAGGGTTTCAGTTGCATATTTCTACAGTTGAGGGCAGCAAGCCAAGATTCTGAGTGGGCGAATGGTTAAGATACATTGTAGTCTATGTAGATTTGTGAAGCGATCGGTCAAGGGGTTGAGAACGGGTTAAGCAATAATGGGTAAGGGGGCTGGTCTGGTTCTCTGTAAACATCTAGGTTAATTATGATTTGGTTTTTTAAGTCAAAAGCACGAAAACAAATAGCTCGGATTGAAATTAATGGGGCGATCGCCTCTGCAACTCGCAAACGGGTTTTAGAAGCGCTCAAAACAGTCGAAGAGAAAAAATACCCGGCTCTGCTACTGCGGATTGATTCCCCTGGGGGAACTGTGGGGGATTCCCAGGAAATTTACGCCGCCTTAATGCGACTGCGCGAAAAGCTCAAAATTGTGGCCAGTTTTGGTAATATTTCTGCATCGGGTGGCGTGTATATCGGCATGGGAGCCGAGCATATCGTCTCTAACCCTGGAACGATCACCGGCAGTATTGGGGTGATTTTGCGGGGCAATAACTTAGAGCGCCTGTTAGAAAAAATTGGGGTCTCGTTTAAGGTAGTCAAATCTGGCCCTTACAAAGATATCTTGGCCTTTGACCGAGAATTAACCCAGGAGGAGCAAGATATTCTCCAACAGATGATTGATACGAGTTATCAGCAGTTTGTGGAAACGGTTGCCCAATCTCGGAACTTAGAGGTGGATCGGGTTAAAAGTTTTGCTGATGGTCGAATTTTCACCGGTCAACAGGCCTTAGAGTTAGGGGTGGTTGACCGACTGGGAACCGAAGAAGATGCTCGCCTCTGGTTAGCCGAATTAGTCGGTCTTGACCCCCAAAAAACCGAGTGTAAAACCATTGAAGAACCCAAACCTTTATGGAGTCGCATTATTAGTGGCGATAATCAGGTAAAATCAGGATTGCCGGCTGCGATGGACTGGTTGGAGTTTGAGGCATCAACCAATGGCTTGCCCTTATGGTTATATCGACCTTGAATAGGGAGTAATTTTTTCTGTATCCAAACCAGACCAGCAATCATTACAAGCATGGAGAAGAGGAACGTGGGTTGGCAAGTCCGGGCAATTCGTGGAGCAACAACAGTAGAAGAAAATACCGTTGAGGCGATCCAGAAAGCGGTCACCGAGTTACTCGATGAGCTAGACCGAAAAAACCAGCTTTGTCCTGACCAACTGATTAGTGTCACGTTTTCAGTCACGCGCGATCTTGATGCAGTGTTTCCAGCGGCGATCGCCCGTCAAAGAAAAGGATGGGATCATGTGCCATTATTGGATGTGCAACAAATGCATGTGGAAGGAGCCTTATCCCACTGTATCCGATTTCTGATTCATGCTTATTTGCCTGTGGAACATCATGTGAGCCATCCCTACTTAAGGGAGGCGAAGAAACTACGACCTGACTTAAACCCAGATCTGCGAGAGGGATTAAGCTAAAAACTCAGAAGGCTGGACAGTCGCAACAGTCTGGAGGCTATCATGAAATTAGGTTACATAGTAGAGCAGGAGTTATGAGGACTGCTGAGATTGTTGCCAACTCTCTCCTGCTTTTGGTAAGGCTTTCCACTAGAACTGTTTCGGCCTGTGAATTATGTCCTTTGCTTCTGTGTCTTTTCAATTACCAAGTTTAGAAAGTGTACTGGATCGTCACCCTGTTGTGATTTCCCCCGATCTGAGTGTAGAGGAAGCGATCGCGTTTTGGAATCGTGAATCGCCCTATCCTTATCTTGTGGTCAGCCAAAACCAACAAGTATTAGGGGTGATAACGGTATCGGATTATCATCAGATTCGCACCCATTGGCAACAATGGAGATCGGTGAGTGTTGAGCGAGTGATGACTCCCCAGGGTTATAGTTTAACGTGGCAACCAGATTTAGATCTGTTGGCTGTGACAAAACTGATGTATGAGCAGCAGATTGAGTATTTACCCATACTCGATCTCCAACAGAATATCATGGGCGTAGTCTGTGCCCCGGATCTGCAAAAAAGCCTACAAGGTTTAGATGCAATTTCTATTTACTATGGTTTGGCACAACTTCAAGCAACACACAAAAAATCTGACGATCGCCACAATATTGGTTTTCAGACCCTTCTGGATCGCACAGTTAAAGAAATTCATCAGGGTTTAAAGTGCGATCGAGTCTTAATTTATCGTTTTGAACCGGATGGCGGTGGTACGGTAATTGCAGAATCTGTATATCCTTTATGTAAATCTTTGTTAAGTATAAAGATTATCGATTCTCATTTTGGCGAAGATCTGTTGAAAGCCTATATCAATGGGCGCACTCAAGTTACCCACGATATTGAATCAGGAGGCTTAACCCCTTGTTATGTGGAATTCTTACGGCAAATTCAGGTCAAAGCGAATTTGGTAGTTCCCATTCTCCAAGAGAATCATCTCTGGGGATTGCTAACCGCGCAACAGGCGATCGCCCCTCGGCATTGGTCTAGAAACGATGAAGCCTTTCTTAAACAGCAAGCGGATCAATTGGCAATCCGCCTCAAACAAAGCTTACCGTTCCAAGATTTACCGACCCAACTGAGGGAACATCAATGGATGTACTATACCTTGGAACAAGAGAAGAACTTTACCCACGCCATTCTCAATGCGGTTGATGCGTTAGTGGTGGTCGTTAATCGACAGGGTGAAATTATTTACTTTAATAATGCCTGCCAACGTTTAAGTGGTGTTCTGGAAAAACAGGCTCAAGGTCAGCGATTTTGGGAATTCCTGATTCCCGTAGCCGAACAACCTCAGATTAAACAGGCGATCGGGCAAGCACTCCAGGGGGAATCGACTGGGGCTTATCAATGCCACTGGGTGATTCAAGGTAGTACAAAACGCCGTATTGAGTGGTCAAACCAGAGTTTTGGCAACCTAGGGATCGTTACCCATGCGATCGTCACTGGAATAGATTTAAGCCGACGACAAGAAGCTCAAATACAGCTTCGGTTTCGCGATCGCCAACAACAAACCTTAACCTATTTAAGCCAGTATGCGATCGCTACTACAGACCTACAGATTCTAATGAACGAAATCGTACAGCAGATTGCCAAAACCCTAAGTGTTGATTACGTAGAAATTCTGGAATTATTACCCAATCAAGCAGCATTTCAAATTCAAGCTGCCCATGGATTTACCTCTGTTCATTATCAGAATCTTCAGCATTCCATTGAACAACTGACACTCAGTGCCACGAAAAATACACAACCGGGGTATACCTTATGGTGTGGTCAATCTGTCGTTGTGGACGACCTACAAATAGAAACTCGCTTTCGAGGATCGGTGTTACACAATCAAGGTAGAGTTATCAGTAGCATAACAACTATCATTCCCGGTGTAGAACAACCCTTTGGAGTGCTGGGAGTCCATAGCAGGGAGCATTGTCATTTTAATCCTGATGAAGTGCAATTTTTGGAGGCGATTGCCCATTTATTGGCTTCTTTCCTGGAGCAACATCGACTCACTGAAGAATTAAACCAATTTTTTAACCTTTCCCTCGATCTGTTTTGTATTATTACTTTTGACGGTTCTTTTAAACGGATCAACCCCCGTTTTCAGGGACTCTTAGGATATAGCCCACATCAACTGCAATCGAGAAGCTTATTTGACTTCATCCATCCCGATGATTTAGCCGCCACCCAAGCTCAAGTACAACAACTGGCTTCTAGAGTCCCCACCGTTAATTTTGAACATCGGTATCGCTGTCAGGATGGTTCCTATCGATGGATTGCTTGGACAGCTATGCCGAGCGACGAATCCTATTTTTACGCCGTTGGTCGAGATATCACAGAGCGGCGAGAAATAGAAATAGCCTTAAAAGAGAGTCGAAAACACTATGTAACTTTAGCTACCGCTTCTCCTGTGGGGATCTTTCAGACGGATAATCAAGGTCTGTGTTTATACGTCAATCAGTGCTGGTGTGATATAACAGGTCTATCAGCGCAAGAAGCAATGATGGAGGGTTGGTCGCAAACGCTCCATCCCGAAGATTTAGAATGGGTGTTTCAGGAGTGGAATGAAGCGGTTGAGGAGCATCGTACCTTTTCTTCTGAGTATCGGTTTCAACATCGAGATGGGACCGTGGTTTGGGTCATGGGTCAGGCGGTTGCTGATGTAGATGAGGAAGGAAATATTGTAGGGTATGTGGGCAGTATTACCAATATTAGCGATCGCAAGCAAGCCGAAGAAGCTCTTAAATATCTCAATCAAACCCTAGAAGATCAAGTGGCTCAACGCACGGCTGATTTAGAAACCGCCAATGAAGCCCTCCGTTATGCCGAAGAACGGTTTAGAATTGCCCTAAAAAATTCCCCCATTATCGTTTTTAACCAAGATTTAGATCTGCGATATACCTGGATTTATAATCCCGTTCTCGGTTATACCGCAGAAGGAGTAATTGGAAAGTCCGATCGAGATTTGTTTGCTCCAGAAGATGCCCAAAAATTAGAACGAATCAAACAACAAGCCTTAGATTCTCAGAGCAGTGTGCGAGAGGAGGTTATGCTTGCCGATCGTGGGGATTTGAAGTGCTACGATTTAACTGTTGACCCCTTATTAAGTTCAGAGAACCAGGTTATCGGAATTACTTGCGCAGCCTTAGATATTACCCACCGTAAAAAAGCCGAATTAGCTCTGCAAGAGAACGAGCGATTTATTCAACGTATTGCTGATGCCAGTCCGAATATTCTCTATATTTATGACTTAGAACAACACAAGACTGTTTATAGTAACAAAGATATTGCCTTAGTATTAGGGTATACTCCCCGTCAGATTCAGGAAATGGGCAATATTGTCTGTGAAGACTTCCTGCATCCAGAAGATCGACCTAAAGTAGTCCAATGGCAGGAAGAATTAGTCGATGCAAATAATACAGAAATTTGGGAGATCGAATACCGAATGCGCGATCGCCATGGGGAATGGCATTGGTTCGTAAGTCGAGATACAATTTTCACGCGAAACGATCAGGGAAAACCAATACAGCTTTTGGGGGCGGCTTCTGATATTACGGAACGCAAGCAAGTTGAAGAGCAGTTACGCTTGAGTGAACGAGCGATCGCTGCTAGTAGTAATGGTATCGTTATTATCGATGCTCAACAGCCCGATTTTCCCGTGATTTCAGTTAATCCTGCTTTTGAGCGAGTCACCGGATATTGTGCACAAGATATAATCGGTAAGAACTGCCGAATTCTACAAGGGACAGATCGTCAGCAAGAGGGACTTGCAACGATTCGTAAAGCATTAAAAAATGAAGAAAGCTGTACGGTTGTATTACGAAACTATCGCAAAAATGGAACCTTGTTTTGGAATCGAACAACCATTTCTCCAATTCATGACGATCGGGGTATTTTAACTCACTATCTAGGCATTCAAAATAATATCACTGAAATCAAAGTGGCTGAAGAACATTTACTGGCTAAAGTTAAGCGTGAAGAGCTATTTGGTATGATTACTCAACGAATTCGAGAATCTTTGGATTTGCAAGAAATTCTGACAACTACAGTCCAAGAAGTCAAAAAACTTTTACTCTCCGATCGCGTATTAGTCTATCGGGTTTTACCCAATTATACAGGGCAAGTAATTGCTGAAGCTGTTAATCCAGGTTGGACTGAAACCTTGGATAAAAAATTCCCAGAAGAGACTTTTCCTCGAGAATGCTACGATCAATATATTGCCGGCAAAACCTATGCCACATCCGACATTACTCAAACAGATATTCGTCCTTGCTTGGTTGAGTTTTTACAAGAATTTCAAGTCAAAAGTAAAATCGTAGTTCCCATCATTCAAAATAATTTACTTTGGGGATTGTTGATTGTCCATCAATGCGATCGAATCAGAGACTGGAAAGAGGAAGAAATTGAGGTATTAAAACAGATTGCTTCCCAATTAGCGATCGCTATCCAACAATCAGAATTTTATCAGCAACTGCAAAGAGAGCTTAAAGAACGAATTGTTGCTGAAACAGCTTTATTGATGAGCCAAGAAAGGATTCAATATTTACTCTCTTCTAGTCCTGGTATTTTATATAGTTTACGGGCAAATGATAGCTTAGAGCTTACATTTGTGAGTGACAATGCCTATGATGTTATTGGCTATGAATTACTGGAAATGTTTGAGGCAAACTTTTGGTGGACTCATCTGCATCCAGAAGATCAAGATAAAATCAGTCAGCATGGCTTAAAAAGTTTATTTGACCAGGGTTTTTATAGCCATGAATACCGTTTTTTACATAAAGACGGGAGATATATTTGGATTTACGATAAACTCAATTTAGTCCGTGATGAACAAGGAAATCCTCTAGAAATTATTGGCTATTGGATTGATATTACCGATCGCAAACGAATTGAACAAAAATTACAAGAAACAACCTCTCGCTTAACCAGTTTAATCTCTAATCTTCAACTAGGTGTTTTAGTGAAGGATGAACATCATAAGGTCGCGTTAATTAACCAAACTTTTTGTCATCTATTCAAAACCACAAATTGTTCTGACCGATTAATTGGTCAAGAATGGGGAAATATTGGAGATGAATTTTCACATTTATTTGATCGCCCAGAAGAAATCAGTCAACACCATCAAGACATTCTCACCCATAATAAAATAGTTACAAACCAGGAAATCCAATTGGCTGATGGTCGCATCTTAGAACAAAATTATGTTCCTATACTGATTGACTCTATTGATCGCGGACATCTATGGATGTATCGAGATATTAGCGATCGCAAACAAGCTGAAAGTCGATTGGTGACTTCTTTGCAAGAAAAAGAAATTCTTTTAAAAGAAATACATCATCGAGTTAAAAATAATTTATTGGTCGTTTCTAATTTATTGGAATTTCAAGCAGATTATGTCAGCGATCCTACTTTAATTAAAGTCTTGGAAGATAGTCGAAATCGTATTTATTCCATGGCTCTGATTCATGAAAAGCTCTATCGGTCGATGACTCTGGATACGATTAATTTTGGTGAATATTTGGAAGATTTAGTCCCCAATTTGTTTGAATCTTATAATGTAGAAGAGAATAAGGTTAGATTTTATTTAGATATCGAACCCGTTCTATTAAATATAGAAACAGCTCATCCCTGTGGCTTAATTGTGAATGAATTATTATCCAATACCTTGAAACATGCTTTTCCTGAAGGAACACAAGGAAAAGTGGAGGTGATCATGTATCAGCAAGATAACAATCAAATTGTGGTCAAAGTAGCAGATAATGGAATTGGTTTCCCAGAAGACTTAGATTTTCGCAACGTTGATTCTTTGGGCATGGAGTTGGTTTGTACCCTAACGGAACAGTTAGAGGGTGAAATTACATTATTGAGAGACCATGGCACAACATTTGAATTACGATTTTCAGAGTTAAAGTATCGTCAGAGGGTATAATTATGTCTCCTGTCAAGATTTTAATTGTTGAGGATGAGTTACTGATTGCCAAAGGATTAGCCCGTAAGTTAGAGAAGTTAGGCTATGAAGTAGTGGGAATTGTCTCTTCTGGAAAAGCAGCTCTCAACAAAATTAGAGAGATTATTCCCGATTTGATTTTAATGGATATTGTGATTAAAGGAGATATAGATGGCATTGAAACTACAGAAAAAATTAGAAAGCAATATAATATTCCAGTTATCTATCTAACGGCTTATGCTGATGATGAAACTTTATCCCGTGCTGAAAAAACGGGATCTTATGGCTATTTACTCAAACCCTTTAAAGAAAGGGAAGTTCATGCCACGATTAAAATGGCGTTAAAAAAATATCAGGAAAGCTTAAGTATAAAATCTTCGTTAGCTCAGGCAAAATCTAACAGTCAAGAAAAAACAGAATATATCTCAATCGCGTCCCATGATTTAAAAACGCCTTTAACCGCGATTCAAATGTCAGCAGGAATGCTACAACGTTATGGCAATAAGCTAACGGAAGAGAAAAAAGAGAAGCACTTAAAACGTATTCAAACTGCAGCGCAACATATGCATCAGTTATTGGAAGATATTCTCACGTTAAGTCGGACTGAATTTGGAAAGTTAGAGTTTAATCCGGAACAGATGAATGTAGTCGAGTTTTGTGAAGAGATTATTGAAGAAATTAAAGTGATTGCCTCGTCTAAACATAATTTAGAGCTTACTCTTTATGGAGAAAACCGGATTATTAATCTTGATGCAATGATTCTACGTCATGTTCTCTCGAATTTGCTCTCGAATGCCATCAAATATTCCCCAAATGGAGGAATTGTTAAGCTTGATATTACCCAAACTGAAGCTGAGATTAGGCTTGCAGTTCGAGACCAAGGAATTGGGTTACCTCTAGACTATCACCAAAAACTCTTTCAACGCTTTGAACGAGGCGCGAATGTGGGAAAAATACCCGGAACTGGCTTAGGACTTTCGATTGTGAAACGCTTAATTGATCTCCATGGAGGTGAAATCATGGTAGAGAGTGAACAAGGAAAGGGAAGTGCTTTTACCGTTACCTTCCCCTGTGTTTTCTAGTTGGGTCAGTCATAGATGGCACTAGGACAGACAAGGAGCTGAAAATCCTGGTTAAAGATCAGTTTATAGATAGTTTAAGTATAAATAATTAGTCTAGATCTAATCATTGATTGTTGGAGAGCAATACCGATCTCTCACTAAGCGGCTATAAGTATGTAAAGAGGGTTTGTCGATATAGCGCGGATTGGGTTGAATGACAGACTCTAACTGCTTGCAAACCTTTTGATGACTTCCTACGCGATCGTATCCCCAGCTATAGACAATGGTATGCTCGCTAGGGGGTTGTGCTTGGACAGGATTTGAGACGAGGGTAGTACAGAGAATTAGGGTAAAGGCTCCCAGGAATAAGATCGCGAACTTCAACATCGGGCAACTCTCGTGATTTGGTAATTAGATGGTGTTACTTCGATCATAGAAGTTGTAACCCAACTTTGAAATGAGTTAAATCACACAAGTGTCAGTTTTAAAATGCACCTTGGAGATAGTCTATAATCATAAACTGCTGATGGTCATAGGTGAGTGGTGGGGCGATCGCCCGAACATCTGAACACGTACCCACTCTCTGATAATAGACCAACGCCACATCAAAACGACATCCCCATTCACCAAACTCAGGTGACTCAGCTAGAAAGAGTTCCGCAGCACAGCGCAATTTCTCCTGTTTCCTAGAAGAAATTGCACCTAATCCATTCTGATCCCAATTGCCAGCACTGCGGGTTTTCACCTCCACAAAAACCAACTCTTCCTGCCATTGGACAATCAGATCTAACTCTCCCCAACGACAATGCCACCGACGATGCAAAATCATTGCACCTTGCTGTTGCAACCATTGAGCAACGGTCTCTTCTCCTTGTATTCCCGGATTGAGCCTCATGTCAGTCCACCCTCTTTTCAGCCTCCACCTTCCCATAGGATGATGATATCGCTGTTGAATACCTAAACTGACTATTCCCATGACCGTCAAAAAAATTCCTACTTATCTGATCGGGTTATTGAGTGTATGCCTAATCCTTGGGCTGAACCTGACTGGAAGCATCGGCAACCTATCCCCGGCGTTTGCCCAAAACTATGAAAAAGTAGACCTGAAAGGCGCTGATTTTTCGGGGAAAGATCTCATAGAAGCCCAATTCGATCAAGCCGATCTGACCGAAAGTAGCTTTGTGGGAGCAGACTTGCGAGGAGCAAGTTTATTTGGAGCCAAATTAATTAGAGCGAATTTAGAAGGAGCCGATCTGAGATATTCCACTATTGGAGAAGCCAATTTTAGAAAGGCGAATTTGAAAGATGTTCTCTTTGAAGGGGCTTTTGCCCAACTGGCCAGCTTTAGAGATGCTAATATCGAGGGAGCAGATTTTACTGATGTGATTCTCCGAGATGATGCTCAGGAATATTTATGTGCGATCGCCAAAGGAACCAACCCCATCACCGGAGAAAACACCCGCGATACCCTTTACTGTGATTAACTTCACCCATTCTCTCCTGCCCTACTCGGGCAGGCTCAGACTTTTCTCGGTTTCGCAAAATCCCTGCTTCCTAAGTTCGGTTCACCTCCAATGGCTTTTTTGAGTCCTCGTTTACAGTAAAAACAGTCAACAGAAGTCACTCTCTCATTGAGTCAAAAACTATGAATCCTAACATACCCTCCCAACATTCCGATCTCTTCGAGCAATTGGCTAATGACAACAACGTCCTAGGTCAATATCTGCATTCCCTAGACCCTGAAGCTGTTAATCATCTCTCGCAACCCTCTAAAGAAGCCCTCAGCGTCATGGAACACAATATTGTGGGATTGCTGGGACATTTGCCTCCAGACCATTTCGGGGTTACCATCACCACCAGTCGGGAACAGTTAGGCCGTTTGTTAGCTTCGGCAATGATGACGGGCTATTTTCTGCATAAAGCGGAAACTCGCATGGGATTGGAAGAGCATCTGGCAAACTTGAGCGACGAAGAGTAATAAAACTCAGTGATGAGGACCGTTTATGCCTTCCCCTTTTCCAGGGATGAACCCTTATCTGGAACATCCAGAACTTTGGCCAGGAGTCCATCACTGGCTCATTATTGAACTGGCTAGGTTTCTTTCTCCCCAACTTCGTCCTCAATATAGGGTTGCCGTTGAGGTACGCGTTTATAAAACTATTGGTCAAGAATCCCTACTGGTTAGCATTCCAGATTTAGTACAAAATTCACAGACGACAATTAAACAGCCAACCAGCAATGTTGCAGTTGCACGATCTCCAACTCAACCCCAGGCTGTAGAAGTTCCACTTCCGGTAACTGTTAGACAAGGTTATTTGGAAGTGCGAGAGGTTACTACCAAGGAAGTAGTAACCTCTATTGAAATCATCTCTCCCATTAATAAACGTTTCAGGATTGAAACGCGCAAGCAATATGAGGATAAGCGCAATAAAGTTTTAGGAAGTTCTACTCATTTAGTAGAAATTGATTTACTGCGTAAGGGACAACCGATGCCAATGTATACCAGCACCAGCAGTAGTCGAACAGATTACCGAATTTTGGTCAGTCGAGGAGACTGTCGTCCTCAAGCAGACTTATATGGGTTTAATTTGCAAGATGCTATCCCTTCATTTCCCTTACCGCTAAAGCCTGGGGATAGGGAACCCCTGGTGGATTTACAGTTATTATTGGATAATGTATACGACCAAGCGAGTTACGATCTAGTGGTAGATTATCGTCAAGATCCTGTGCCACCTTTGTTCTTGGACGAGGATCGCGCTTGGCTGGATAGCTGGTTAAGGAAGCAAAATCTGCGATCGCTACCCGATCTCAAGTCTGATTAGTCCATTATGATACCATGTGTTTAACCGGACTTAAAAGTGAAAACTACTATATAAAAAAATATGCTCAACCGACGAAAATTACTGGCTTATATGGCCGGGACAAGCGGCACGATACTACTGAGTCAATGTAATCGGAAAACGATCAGCCAAGCACCAGCTATGCCGAATACCCATATCAGTCAAGACGGATTTTTATCTGTGGATATGGTTGCCCAAGAAATGCCAATGCAATTCGGCAGAAATCGGCTCATGCAATGGGGATATAATGGGCAAATTCCCGGGCCAAGACTAGAAGCTAGACCTGGAGATACAATTAAAATTAATTTTCAGAATCAATTACCTCAAACGAGCAATCTTCATTATCACGGATTACATATTCCGCCCACAGGAACGGCTGATAATGTGTTTATTTCTGTTCCTCCTGGAGAACAATTCAGCTATGAATTTACACTGCCTGAAAATCATCCGGCAGTCACCTCTTGGTATCATCCCCATTACCATGGACAAGTAGCAGAACAGGTATTTAAAGGATTAGCTGGCTTGTTGATTGTCCGGGGTGAATTAGACGAAATCCCAGAAATCAAAGCTGCTTCTGAAGATTTTTTAGTGTTGCAAGATTTTACTGCTAATCGTAATTCCAACCTCTCCCATGGTGCAATTATGTTAGGGAGAGAAGGAGAATTAGTAACGGTGAATGGGAAAATCAAGCCAGAGTTTTCTATTCCTGCCCAAGGTTTGCTGCGCTTGCATTTGTTGAATGCGTCCAGTTCTCGGTTTTATCGCTTATCCTTGGATGAACATCCCTTTTATTTAATTGCTACGGATGGGGGCGCAATTTCTGAACCGGTAGAATTAACCGAATTATTATTAGCACCAGGAGAGCGAGTACAGGTTTTAATTCAAGGAGATCGACCTCCATCTCAGTATAGGCTATTAAGTCTACCCTATGACCGGGGAACTGTGGGCATGATGGGCCATATGAGATTATCGTCTAGCAGTAATCAAACTCAGGCGATCTCTACATTTAACTATACCGAACCTGTCACTCCCATTCCCCTACCCAAAACCCTGATTCCCATCCAACCCTTACCCGAACCACAAACCCTGCGCCAGTTTACCCTCAATCATGGCATGACTCCAGGAATGGGTATGGTGTTTTTGATTAACGATCGGGTCTTTAATCATCAACGTATCGATGTTAGGGTCAAATTGAATCAAATTGAAGATTGGGAAATCATTAATCCAGAAGGAATGGATCATCCCTTTCATATCCATCTCAACTCATTCCAAGTGATCAGCCGCAATCAAACTCCTGAACCGCTTTTAGCCTGGAAAGATGTGGTTAATGTCCGTCGTGGTGAAACCGTTCGCTTGCGAATTCAGTATCAAGATTTTATCGGCAAAACTGTTTACCACTGTCATATCCTCGACCATGAAGATCAAGGTATGATGGGTATGTTAGAGATTGTTTGATAATTTAACACTCAAGTGCCTTATTTATGGAATATTCAAGGAAAGGGCAAAACTGGGTTGTTCTTATTCCCCATTCCCTAAACCGTAATCTGATATCCAACGTCTTGTAAGAGTGCTAAATCGAGAAGGGTAGGGAATTGTCGTACCCCTAAAGAAACAAAGGGTGTGAGTAAGGAATTTCCACTGATGCCATTGGGTAAGAAATGGTCTTCAATATGGGATAAATCATCAGCTAAGGGAACCGCTAAACCCTCAGTAATTACTAGGGCATTGGGTCCGATGAAGGTTTGACCGGATATCCATTGGTTAAAGGCTTGGGAGTTGCCTATACCCAGAATATGGCCGAGTTCATGAGTCGCAACGGTCATTAAGTCCACTTGTTCTGGCGGAATATCATTATGGGTTTGGGGCGTTGGATCGATAAACCAATTAATGCTTGAATTAAAACTGATGTGACCCGTCCAAGGCTCAAAGTTGGTACTGTTAAATCGGCGATCGAGGTCACTATCAGGAGTCCAATTGCCACTTGGCCCTGCTTGAGCAAGAATTGGGGAGGAGAGGGGAGCTGCACCAACAAAGACGAGTACATCATCAATAGGACGGTCTAGGGTAAAGGATATGGTGCTTCGAGTGGTGGGATTTTTGATATAAATGGGGGTTCCGGGAGCTAGATCTGCAAATTCATCTAGAATATGGCGCTCCCAGAAGGAGGCAGCAGTTTCTAGGATTTGACGACAGTTCGGATCGTTGAAAAAACCACTGTGATCGAATCGATAGTCAAATTCAATGTTAAATGAGGTGGGGGTTTCGGGAGGGGCTAGGAGTAAGGGAGAATCGAATTGTGTGCTTTGGCTGAGGTTAAAGGGGAGAGCTTCACTGATAAAGTCTTCAGGGGTTAATTGATTGGGATGAATACCAGATAAAATGGCAAGGGTTTGGCCGGTGAGTAGGTCTTGAATGAGGGTTGTACCGGTGAGGTTGTCGGTTCCTAAAGCGATGATTAGGCGCTCATAGTTTAAGCCGCCCGTAAGTTGCATATAATCTTGACCGTCTTCAAAATCAAGTATCCAATCTGCTTGGTTCTGGTTTGCGAGGGATGGCTGACTGAGGATAAAGAAGTCTCGATCTGCACCCCCGATGAGGAGGTCTGAACCGAGGTCTCCGGAAAGGCGATCGCTCCCCTTGTCCCCGTAAAGGGTATCATTTCCTTGACCTCCATGGAGCAAATCCGAGTCTTGTCCGCCATAAAGTAGATCTTGGCCTGTATTGGCTTTGAGAGTATCTGAGCCTTGATTTCCGGCAATCCAATCGTCTCCAGCATAAGTAATAATTTGATCCGGGTTCAGGGTTCCAATCAGAGTATCAGCGCTAGGGGTTCCGGCGATCGCCGATCCTGAAGTCAATGCAGACTCTAATGCATACTCATCTGTTGGCATAGATTTAGTATTTTTATTTACATTCTAGTATAATTTATTATGTCTTTTCAGGAAAAACTAGAAAACTTTAGATTATTTTTAGATTGGTAACGCCAAAAATATAATATGGGGCTTCTCTGTTCAATGGAGTACAGCTTAAAGCCTTAGAACCATCAATAAGGAGCTGAACAGATGGATTGCAATCCCTGATTTCATGCTTAAAGGAAAACAATGTGCTAGGCTATTTGAAAGTTTTTTTGCAATTATCTATATCCATGAGCAAGGTTCTGGTGTTAAATGCCTCTTACGAACCGCTCAATATCGCTACCTGGCGACGGGCGGTTATTCTGTTGCTCAAGGGAAAAGCCGAACAAGTAGAACACAATGGTAAGTTGTTGTGCCCTGGTTTTCCCTTACCAACCGTAATTCGACTGCGGCACTATATCCAAGTTCCCTATAAAGAAATTCCCTTAACGAGACGAAATGTTTTATACAGAGACTCCCATTGCTGTCAATACTGTGGATACAAGGGAGAGGGTCTAACGCTCGATCATGTAATTCCGCGATCGCGCAAAGGAGGAGATACTTGGGAAAACTTAGTCACGGCCTGTGTTCGCTGTAATGTCAAAAAAGGAAACCGGACTCCGGAAGAAGCTTCCATGACTTTATCTCATCCCCCACGAAAGCCATACAGCAGTCTCTATTTCGAGCTGCAAAAGCATGTGACGAGCGGTACACATCAAGAATGGAAAAAATATGTGATTGGCATCTAAACCCCTGACTTCATCTTCAGGGTTTTTTTCAACACTAAATGATGGGTAATGATCTGCTTTTATCGTTATTACAAATAACAATACGGTGAATTTGTAGGAGGATGAAATCGCTTGTCAGGGATTTTTCTCCCCATCTTACAGCTATTCCCATTCATTTTCTGGAAGCCACTGTAAAGAATTTAGAGTTTCTTGATAATGAAAATAAATGGCTTGTCGAGGATAGGGAAGTAACCCATCTGTTCCAAACCAGCGTTGAAAAATGGCAATTTCGGCAGGTTTGTCGGTTAAAAATCCTTGCATATATTTAACCAAGCTGTAATTAATCATTGATTGCCAACGAGAATTGTTTTCTGGGAGAATACAAGCATAGGATTCTAAGCTGTAAGGACGACTGGGGGTCACTCTCCAGGCTTGGGGGTCTTTGGCGGTTCTCCGGAGAGCTTCTAGGAGAACTCCATCACTCACTAGGGCATCAATGTTTCCTTGTTCTAATTGTTGCAATCCCTGGACGCGATCGCGCACCCAGATAAATTCAGCATTGGGTTGGATCTTTTGAATAATTTCAGCATTGGTGGTGTTTTCAATAATTCCTATCCGTTTGTCCTCTAAAGATTCTGGGTTTCCTATCTTAGTTTGTTGTGGAACTAAAAGCTGAGTACCTGTGCTAAAGTAGCTAATGGAAAAATCGACGATTTCATCTCGTTCCCAAGTAAAGGAGTTTGAACCACAATCGAGATCTACCTGGTTCTCTTGAATGGCTTGAAACCGATTTTGGGTATCAACTTCGACCCATTCTATCTCAATAGATTTATTCAATTCTGCTTCTAGCTCGACTTGAATACGCTTAACTAAATCCACAGAAAATCCCATCCATTGTCCTCGATCGTTTTTGAATCCAAAGGGAATGGTATCTTGGCGAACGGCAACTCGTAAAGTTCCGCTTTGATTGACTTGTTTGAGAACATTAGCTGCCCAACTGGGATAAGCAATAGAAAGGGGAATTAAGCTCAATAGAGCCGTAGCGATCGCTAGCTTTTTCTGCATCTGAATATTTTCCTAATTTCCACTAATATGAACGACCAGTGCCCGGTGGTGACTCCGACTGCGATGTTCCCATAAGTAAATCCCCTGCCAAGTCCCTAACAGTAAGCGTCCTTGGTGAATGGGAATTTGTTCTGATGTTTTGGTTAATGCGCTGCGGATATGAGCGGGCATATCATCTGGCCCTTCAGCATCATGAATATAACTTATTCCATCTTCAGGAACTAATTTGGCAAAAAAGTTAGCTAAATCTTGCAAAACATCAGGATCGGCATTTTCTTGAATGACTAAACTGGCGGAAGTATGCCTTAAAAACAGGGTACATAATCCAGTTTGAATCCCAGATTCTTTGACTACTTGTTTAATTTGAGCCGTGATAGCGGAAAAGTTCTTTCCTGTGGTTTTGATATGCAATTGGGTTTGATAATGGGTCATGGGGGAATAGGGGAATGGGGGAAACACGGAGACACGGAGACACGGGGAAATGTCCTATTACTCATTACTCATTACTCCTTTGGGAAGAGAATCTTCACCGGTAATCAACCGCGCTCCTCTGCCACTAGTCAGGTAGTTCCATCCCCATTGCACCATGACGACTAATTTATTATCAAACTCGATTAAATAATAGATATGGGCGAATACCCAGGTTAACCAGGCAATAAATCCGGTGAGCTTAATCCATCCTAAGTCTACCACTGCCGCATTTTGACCAATTACGGCTAGACTTCCAACTTCGGTATAGCGGAAGGGGGAATGGGTTTGGCTGCGCAGTTCCTGTTTTATGTATTGGGCTACATATTTGCCTTGTTGCATGGCGACAGGGGCAATACCGGGTAAGGGTTGCTCTCCTTGATGGGAGAAGTTGGCTAGGTCACCAATAACAAAAATATTCGGATAACCGGGAATGCTTAGGTTCTCTTCCACCCTTACCCGACCTGCCCGATCTAGGGCAACTCCGGTTTTCTCATTGAGTACTTTCCCTAGACTCGAAGCCTTTACCCCAGCAGCCCAAAGAATGGTACGAGCGGGAATTACATTTTCTTCCTCTCCTTGTCGCACGGTTACTGAACCGTCCGTGACTTGGGTGACTAGGGTCTGAGTTTGTACCCTTACCCCTAGCTGGGTGAGGTCTTCTTCTGCTCTAATGGACAATTTTGGCGCGTAAGGGGGTAAGATACGATCTACGCCCTCTAGGAGCAAAATTTTGGCGCTGGTGGTGTCGATGTGATGAAAGTCGTTTTTGAGGACGCTATGGGCTAATTCGGCGATCGCCCCGGCTAATTCTACTCCAGTCGGACCACCACCGACAATCACAAACGTCAGCCAAGCTTTTTGTTTTTCGGGATCGGTTTCTTTTTCTGCGGCTTCAAATGCGCCATAAATGCGACGACGCATGAGCAGAGCATCTTCAATAGTTTTCAAACCAGGGGCAATATTTTGCCATTGATCGTTGCCAAAATAGTGATGCTTCACACCCGTGGCCAGAATCAAGGTATCGTAGGAGAGGGTACGGTTGTCGAGGGTAAGTAGTTGGCGATCGGGATCGATATCCTTTACCTGATCTAAAAGGACTTGGGTATTTTTATTTTGATTTAAAACCAAGCGCAGAGGGGAAGAAATATCCGCAGGAGATAAACTGCCCGTCGCCACTTGATACAGTAAGGGTTGAAATAGATGGAAATTGCGTTTATCGATTAAGGTCAGTTTAACCGGTGCTTTGCCTAGGCTTTGGGCTGCATAAAGCCCCCCAAAGCCTCCTCCAACAATCACGACATGGGGGACAGAGGGTTGGGTTTTTGCATCAACCATAGCGTTTGGGTTCTTAATGTAAGATTTCGATCCAATCTTAGTTTAGCAATGAAACATTGAATTAACTATGAATGATGCACTAAAGCCTAGAGATACCATCATCCTCTGATACTTTGGGTTATTGAGGTTGAAGATCTGGCGATCTAAATTCCCGAAATATCATGCGATCGCGACCCTGTTTTTTCGCTTCATAGAGGGCTTGATCCGCAATTTCAAATAATTCTTCTCCTGACGTTTCATGAGTGGGGATGGTTGAAGAGAGTCCCATACTCATCGTAATGAAAGGACTAACGAGTGAGGCTTGATGATCGAGGGATAAGTGACGCACATGCTCTTGGATTTCTTGAGCAACTATCCACGCTCCAGATGCTTGAGTGTTGGGCAAAATTACGACAAATTCTTCTCCTCCATATCGAGCCACTAAATCCGCTGGTCTTTTTAACGCTTGTTTGATGGCTTCGGCTATTTTTTGTAAGCATTCATCTCCCATTTGATGCCCATAAGTATCATTGTAGCGCTTAAAATAATCCACGTCACAGATAATAATGGATAGGGGCGATTTCTCCCTTGCAAGTCGATACCATTCTCGATCGAATGTTTCTTGCAAACAGCGACGGTTTGCTACTTGGGTTAAACCATCTAAATTAGCCAGTTGATTTAATTCTTGGTTTACCCGCTCTAATTCAGCAGTTCTTTCAGCTACTTTTCTCTCTAAGGTATAAGAATAGTCCCGGAGTTGTTCATAAAATAGGGCATTCTGAATTGAGGCAGCGGCTTGGGAAGCTAGAGCTGTAAATAACTTGAGGTCTTGGGCAGTATAGTCTAGGGTGCGATCGCTACTAATTTGAATGATGCCTAATTTCCCCGTTTGTGTCATTAACGGACAACACATCATAGACACAATTTCAAACTCTTGAGGAATAAATCGAGGATCTAAAGTCACCTGATTTACAATTTCCGCCTTTCCCGAATTAAAAACAGAACCATAAATTCCGATATTAGTTGGAATTTTCTTCCCTAAGATAACTTGATTTTCATCAGCTTTAGGATAAAAAGTTTGCATAGATTGTTCATAAGCATTATAAATCATGACTACTAAGGCATTACCTGGTATTTGTTTGAATGCTTCATTCGCCATGAGTTTTATTACTTCATGGACATGCAAACACGTAGATATTTTAGAGGAGATGTCATACAAAAAATTGAGTTCTTCGTATTTATCTAAAGCATCAGCCGCTAACACTTTTTTGTTGACTTCTATTTCAATTAAATAAATGACCAGTTGGGCAACCGAATTATGGATATTTTCGCTGACGACCCAACCTAAAATTTTATCTTCTACAACAATTTCATATCCTTGGGCATTGGTTAGGGTTAGCTCTCCTAAAATGGGAATTTGACGATTGTCTAAAATCCCTATTTGATGATTATCATTAATGAGCCGCTGGATGATTTTTTTTATTCTAGGCTTGAGAACAATTTTTTTAAAATTAATATTTATCATTAAAATTTACTCATTTATAAATCCAAGAATTTCTCTTGATTTAGCCAATACTTCCTTCGGACGAAAAGGTTTAGTCATATACAAATCTGCTCCTACAGCTATGCCCGTTTTTCTATCAAACTCTTGACCTTTTGCCGTCAGCATAATAATATAGATATTATCAAACTTAGAATTTTCTTTAACTTGGGCACAAACTTCTAGTCCATTCATCTTAGGCATCATCACATCTAAAAAAACCAAGTCAGGGTTTTCTTCTTCAATGACCTCCAACGCTTCTTGACCGTTTTTAGCTGTTAAGAGAATTACGTCATCTTCATCCTCCAATTTCTCAAGCGCTTGTTCCATGAGGATAAGGATATTAGGTTCATCATCAACAATTAATACTTTTTTATTCATTGAATTCCTCTATATGTGTTCTAACCACTGTTGGATCGAGGGGAAGCAAAAAAGAAAACTTACTTCCTTGATTAAGGGCACTTTCAACCCAGATTTTACCCCCATGATATTCAATAATCTGTTTACAAATTGCTAATCCTAAACCTGTTCCTTTGGGTTTATTCGTTAAAATATCCCCCACTTGCTTAAACCGCTCAAATACAGTATCCTGGTTTTCTGGTGCAATACCTATACCTGTATCAATAATGGAAACCAGCAGGTGGTTGTCTACAACCTCTGCTTCACAAGTAATGGTTCCTTGTTCGGTAAATTTTACAGCATTAGAGATTAAATTAATGAGGACTTGAATCAGGCGATCGGTATCAACTTCAATCACGGGTAAATCTGGATTAATTTTTTTGATTAACTGTAAATTATTACTGTTGATGAGAGAAAAAGTTACGGCAATCGCTCGATCCAAAATAACCTTTGGATTAACGGGTTGAATATTCCAGTCTACTCGACCAGATTCCATTTTGGCAATATCTAATACATCATTGATTAGGGAGGTTAACCGTTCTGCTTCGGAAATGATGATGTCAATGTTATTACTGACTGCGATAACCGATCTCTTCACTTTTCTATCCTGTTGTATAGTCGCAGGAAAAATGATTTCTTCCAGCTTCTCCTGAATCATTTCTGCAAATCCTAGGACTGAAGTTAAAGGGGTTCTTAATTCATGGGAAACTGTATTTAAGAAATCAGTTTTCATCCGATCTACTTCCCGCTCGACAGTGACATCTCGAATGAGAATTACTGAACCCATACATTGATCCCCTTCCATTCCTTCTCCTTCCTTAATAATACTGGTCGCTAAGGCTTGACCTTCGCGATTATTCCCCAACTTCACATCAAGGGTAATAATTTCTTGATTTCGATTATGAATTAATGCGATCAATTCCTCTAATTCAGGGGAGAAAATCGTCCAAACATTCTGTCCTTCTAGCTGCCATCTTTCTAGGTTAAACATCGACAAAAGAGCAGGATTAAATCGGGTGACTCTCCCTTGGGTATCAGTCACTAATAAACCATCGGCTAAATTATCAACAATGGCATTTAAATCTGCTAGGGTTATTCGTAGTTCACTGGATCGCTTTTGTGCTTGAGAGAGTAATTCTGCCTGTTGTAAGGCTACGCCTAACTGAATGGCAATTTTACGGGTAAATTCAATTTCTTTGGGGTTCCAAGTTCTGGCTTTGGAACATTGATGAATACAGAGCAAACCCCATAACTGATTCCCTTTGACTAGGGGTAGAACTAGATTGGCACGAATTTGAAATTTGTTTAAGATATTAAAATAGCAAGGAGATAAATCGGCAGTAAAAATATCGGAAATGGCTTGTAGTTTTCCGGGGTTATAATTATTGTTTTGATGCCAATCAAAACAATAATCATAAACTTTTTGAGTTAAGGTTGATTCAAAGCTAGGTAAGACATCTTCAGAAACAAATTTTCCCTGAGTACAGTCGGATTCGCGATCGAACTCAAAAATAGCGACTCGATCTGCATTCAGCAGTTGTCGGACTTCTGTTGCAGCCGTTTGAAAAATGGTCTCTAAGTCTAGGGTACGACGAATTTTATCAATTACTTCAGCGATCGCCTTCTCCCGTTGTGCTTCTTGCTCTAATTCATTGGCTCGTTTTTGCAGTTGGGCATCTAATGTGCTTTTTAATTCGCTAGAGCGTTTTTGGGTTTGGGCTAATAATTCTGCTTGTTGAATAGCTACTCCTAATTGAGAACTAATCTGAACTAAGAAGTTAATTTCAATCTCTTGCCAATCCCTGGGGCCGGAATTTTGAAAGGCAGCCAATAAGCCCCATAGACGCTGGTGTTGATAAATGGCGACAATGGCATAGGCTCTAGCTTGATAGGATTCTAAGGCCTGAATATAACATTCGGAAAAATTACTATTATAGATATCTGAACAAACCCGAAATAATTGCACTTGGTTAAATACTTGCCCTTGGGTTTGCTGGAAGTACGTATCTGTGACGGACAAATGTTCTAGATTTTTGAGGCTACATTCACCAATCTTACAGTTCAAACCTGGATTTTCCTGTTGCCCGATAATTAAGGATTTCCACATCGGAGCGACGGAGTCTACAACAAATTTTCCACTCCAGTCATCGTTAAAACGATAAATGACGACTCGATCGGCTTTGAGGAGTTGACGGACTTCATCGGTGGTGGTGCGAAAAATGGTATCGAGATCGAGGGATTGGCGGATTTTTGTGATTACAGCAGCGATCGCCTGTTCCCGATCCACAGCCTGAGCTACCGCTTTAGCTAACCGATCTGACTGTTGTTTTTGCCCAGCTAAGACTTCTGCCTGCTGTAGAGCAACTCCTAAATGAACCGCGATCTGGGAAACAAATTCTATTTCTTGGGGTTGCCAACATCGAGGAGTACGACACTGATGAATACAGAGAAGTCCCCATAATATCTCTCCCTTTAGGAGGGGAACCACCAAATTAGCTTGGACTTGGAATTGCTCTAAGATCTGAATATGGCAAGTATTTAAGCCTTGTGCATAAATATCATTGCAAGCCCAAATTCGTCCTTCTTGGTAATATTGGGCATAATTATCGCCAAAACAGCGATCTTCAATTCGAGCAGTTAAAGTGGAAGAAAAAGGTGGTAAGACATCCTCCGAGACAAATTCCCCCCATTGGTAGTTAGAGTTTTCAGCAAATTGATACATGCCTACCCGATCGGCATTTAATAGTTGTCGTACTTCTATCGCTGTTGATTGGAAAATAGTTTCCAGATCCAGAGATTGACGAATGCGCGTAATGACGGCTAAAAGGGCTTTTTGTTGAGCCACCTGGATAAGTTCAGGTTGAATTTGGGTTGGCTGTTCAAGTGCCGATACCTTTTCTCTGAGGCGTTTTACTTCCTCTTGAAGGGAAGTATATTCACTGGTTTTAACCACAATATACTCATCGGACATGGGATTTATAAGGGGGAAAAAGTGACTATCATTGCCTTGATCGGTAGCTTGGCCAGTATAAAAGATTGGAAGGGGAACTGTGCGTAAAGAAGTTTAAACCTTTTTTTAGGATTCTGCTGTGCCCCAAGGCAATAGGCAATAAATTTTCTAATGAATAAGGGATACAACGAACCGGTTGTATCCCTTCAGAGTTGTGAATCTGTTGGCTTTCAGGGCTATATGTTATGAGCGAGTTTGCCAAACGGCGATCGCCCGTTGGGCTTCTGCATAAGCTGCCGTGTTTTCGGGAACCAATTCAGCCGCCGCGATCGCCTGTGCCGGACCATCACTGGCTAATCGACGGTAGGCAATTTTGAGGATTTCACTACTCCATTGGTTGGCCAGTGTTTGAGCTTGGCTATATCGGGGTTGATCCGTCCCAATCGTCTTCACCTGGGCGATCGCCTGATTATAAGAAGACGCTTGATTAGCCTTAATCTTAGTACTGGCTTGTTGAATCACGACCTGATTCGCCTGGGCTTGGGCTGCCTGCTGTTGCCACGTGGTCATTGAACTTTGAGCTGCTGAATAAGCCGATACTTCGGGTGGCACAAGTTGGGCAGCGGCGATCGCCCCCTCAAATTGCCCTTGAGCTGCCCGACCCATGGCAATATCCATAATTGCTTGACTCCATAGCTCAATTTTTCCTTGAGCCTCAGCATAATTGGGATTATCTGCCGAAATTTTCCGCGCTTCTTCAATCGCCTTTACATATAGCGACGCTTGCTGAGAGCCTAAAATACTCGTCACCTGGGTCAAGGTTGGGGCACTCACTGGCTGAGGCTGGGGAGCGGGAGCCGGTGTAGCTACAGTCGCTGGAGCTTGAGGAACCGCTGGAGAAGGCGCTGGAGTCGC